>CALXQH010000036.1 GCA_944390525.1 uncultured Clostridia bacterium
TATAATAAACTTATTTTGTAATGATAATTCCATATTTTTATTTTCTATTTCTTTTTGAATAAATTCAGATAAGTTTCTATAATTAATAATTTTATTACTTAAAATGTGTATAAATTCAATTTCTCCACTATTGTTAATTCCTGTTTTAAATTTGTAGTAATCAGGATGTGCTGTAGACAAAATAAATAATGCCTTTATTAGTTTATATTTTTCTAATGCTTCTTCTTTACTATTTAAATTTATTGCATAATCTGTTTCAATTTTTCCATATATTTTTGTTTTGCCTACTATTCTTAAACACATTTTATTTTTTATATTATATATTTCAAATATATTAGGCCAATCTCTTGTAAAATACCATAAATAGTTTTCTAAATCTGTAATTTGTGTTTTAGTTAAATAATATCCTGAATATTCTAAATGTGTTATAGGAACAAATATGGTTTCTTTTTTTCTTAATTTTCTAGATTCTATTTGTTTCTTTAATAAATAAAATAATGCTGTATTATTGGATTCGTTTGTTGGTACTAACATAAAATACTTATCTGATATATCTGAATAATATATTTGCCATATATAATTATTTTGATATTTTGCTGTATATGGAATTTCGTTTTTAAATATTTCTTGTTGTTTTTCAACTTCTTTTATTTCTTGTAAATTAGTATCATTTAGCATTTTTAAAAATGTTGCAAATCTTTCTATATTTTTCTCATTTTTAGAGTCTAAATAATTAAAAATTGGAGTTGCTAATTTATATTTTTCGCTTAAGTTTGTTAATCTGTCTGTTGGTGATAATAATATTTGAATATCATTTACATCTATGTGTTTATATATTTTATAACTATTGTCACCATATGTTTTAGTTGGTTTAAATGAAAATGATGTAAATTCGGTTAAATGCTTTGGTAATCTTTCTAAATTTAATCCAATATATGATAATTTTTCTTTTAATTTTTCTTTATCTTCTGCGATATTTTTAGACATAATAACCCCCTCTTGTTATTATATTAATAAGTATACCACAAAGAAATTTTGGTTACAATCTTTTATGTTAAAATTATTGATATTTGACTATTTGTATTATAAATGGTATAATATATGTTACAAGTTTATTAAATATTTTAAGAGGAGAGGTTTTTTATGGAAAACTGCGAAACTTGTGTTGTAACTTTTCGGTATCGTTTCTTTACTCCTTATGAAATAGTTGAAGGAGGGTTTGAAACAACTTGTTTCCGTAAGTTTACTGTTCCTAAGCAAAAAATGGAGCTTATAAGGAACTTGTTTGAATGTTATGGAGGCAAGTATAACTCCGAAGAAGATGTCTTTGAGTTATTTGCCGAGGGAAGTTACGAGGCTATTACAGAATTTCTTTCTGTTTTTAGTATTCTGTAATCTCCTCTAAAAAAGAATTACCTTATTTGGTAATTCTTTTTTAATTATTTTGATAACTTTCAATTTGTTTTTTTATTTTTTCTATAAAATTATTTAAAGGCATTTGACCAATATCTCCGTCTTTTCTTGAACGAACTCCCACTGCATTTGCTTCCACTTCTTTATCTCCCAATATTAACATATATGGTATTTTTTGAAGTTGTGCTTCACGAATTTTATATCCTATTTTTTCTTGTCTATCATCTAATTCTACACGAATACCATTTTTACTTAGTTCTTCTAAAACTTTATTAGCAAACTCTTTATGAGCATCTGCTATAGGTAATAGTTTTACTTGAACAGGAGCAAGCCAAGTTGGAAATGCACCTGCATAATGTTCTGTAATTATTCCTATAAATCTTTCAATACTTCCAAATATAACTCTGTGTAGCATTACTGGCCTATGTTTTTCTCCATCTTCTCCAATATATGTTAAATCAAATCTTTCTGGCATTTGAAAATCTAATTGAATAGTGCCACATTGCCATTGTCTTCCTAAGCAGTCTTTAATATGAAAGTCTATTTTAGGTCCATAAAAAGCACCGTCTCCTTCATTTAGTTCATATTTTCTGTCTAAATTGTCAAGAACTTTTTTTAATGCTCCTTCTGCCATTTCCCATAATTCATCAGATCCCATAGAATCTTCTGGCCTTGTAGATAGTTCTATAGAATATTCAAATCCAAATAAGCTATATACTTTATCAACTAGTTTAATTACTCCTTCAATTTCTTCTTCTATTTGACTAGGCATACAAAAAATATGTGCATCATCTTGAGTAAAGCATCTTACTCTAAATAAACCATTTAGTTGACCTGATTTTTCATGTCTATGAACTAACCCTAATTCTCCTGCTCTAATAGGTAATTCTCTGTATGAATGCATTTTATTTTTGTATACAATCATACCTCCTGGGCAATTCATAGGCTTAATTCCATAGTCTACATCATCAATTTTAGTTGTATACATATTTTCTTTGTAATGTTCCCAATGTCCTGATCTATGCCATAATTCTTCATTTAATATAACAGGAGTTTTTATTTCTACATATCCATTTTCTTTATGTATTTTTCTCCAAAAATCCTCTAAAGTATTTCTAAGCTCCATACCTTTTGGTAAAAAGAATGGAAAGCCAGGGCCCTCTTGTGACATCATAAATAATTCTAATTCTTTTCCTAATTTCTTGTGATCTCTTTTTTTAGCTTCTTCTAAAAGATTTAAATATTCTTCTAGCATACTAGCTTTTGGAAAAGAAATCCCGTAAATTCTTTGTAGTGTTTGTTTTGTTTCGTCACCTCTCCAATAAGAAGATGATGAACTTAATAATTTAAATGCTTTTACTAATCCTGTATTCATAATATGTGGTCCTGCACATAATTCTTTAAATTCTCCTTGATTGTAGAAACTAATTTCTTCATCTTCTGGTAAATCTTCTATTAGTTCTACTTTATATGGTTCTTTTAAACTTTGCATTAATTTGATAGCTTCTTCTCTTGGAAGAGTATATCTCGTAAGCTCTAAATTTTCTTTTACAATTTTTTTCATTTCTTCTTCTATTTTAGCTAGTTCTTCTTCTGTAAATGGTTTTTCTATATCAAAATCATAATAAAAACCATTGTCAATAGAAGGTCCTATTGTTAATTTTACTTTATCTCCATAAATTCTTTTAACAGCTTGTGCCATAATGTGAGATGTTGTATGCCAAAATGCTTTTTTACCATCTAAATCATCAAATGTTAAAATTTCTAGTTTGCAATCTTTTTCTATTAAAGTACGTAAATCTTTAATTTCTCCATTAACTTTTGCAGCCATAGCATTACGAGCTAGTCCTTCACTTAATTGTTTTGCTACTTCTAAAACTGAAGCTCCTTCTTTTACTTCTATTTTAGTTCCATCTTTTAATTCTACTCTTATCATAATTGCCTCCTTTTTATAATTTAAAAAAAGCACTCCTAAAGTATTTTTACTTTAGGAGTGTTTATTTACACGGTTCCATCCTATTTTTAACTTAATTAATCTTTAACGCAGAATTACGTCTAGTTTTTGCTAGAAATTAATGATGTAGTTTTTCAAATTTGTTTATTTAAATTGGCTTTCAGCCTATGACCAATTTTCTCTTTTAATAACCTTAATTTTACTTTGTCTCATTTTTGTTTTTACTTTTTAAACTATATATTATTATACCCGCTTTTATATTAGTTTGTCAAGATTTTAATTTTTACTT
>CALXQH010000037.1 GCA_944390525.1 uncultured Clostridia bacterium
ACAAATGGATCAGATGAAATAGATTCAAACTTAAGATTTTTAAATCAACAGTGGTATACCCAACTAAGTGGATCTAAAAGTACAACAGATAATGCAAAAGCAGTAGCATATTTAATGGATCAAACAGTATGGGCAGGATATAAAGATAGTGAAGGAAAAGCAGCTTATGCAATTGGGTCACCAACACTAGAATTATTTAAGAATTCATATAACAAAAGTGAAGAAACAACAAATACAATAGAGATAACTTGTACTTCAGATGGATATGAACTAAATACTTCTTCTACAGATTATTGGATATTAGAAACATATAATAACGGAATATATAACAATGGAAGTACTTGGTGGTTAGCCTCTTCTAGTAACCACGACAGCAGCAACTTTGTGTTCGGCGTAAGCGAAACCTCCGACAGTTTGTTCAGTGCCTTCGTGCGCCTCAGCAACGGGCTTCGTCCGATAGTTTTAATTCCAAAATCTAACTTCCAATATAATATAATACCAGAAATGTAGGAATAAACAAAAAAGAAAAATTTTTGTAAAATAAAATATTTTTTAGTAAAAAATCTTAAAATAAATTACCTAAAGTACAATTTGGGTAATTTATTTTTGTATTTAGTGCTAATTTGCTTTTAACTACATTTGCAGAATTATCTGCATGAATATAATTTAATAATGAAATACAAAACAAAATTAATCTTTATAGTATATAGATTACTAATAACTAAATATTATATAATAATAGTAGTTAATTGTTAAAAAAGTGATTGTAATTTTAAGTAATTTATGATAATATAATAATAACAATTAAATAAAATTTATTTTTCCCTGCGTAGTACGTGTAGACTGGAATTTTAGAACCAACAAATTTTTAAAGGGAGTCCGCCTTTAGATGTGGCGTGTATGCTTATATTTATATAAGAAACCCAGGAGCATCTAACAAGACACCCACCTGTGTAAACAGGTCCTTAAAATTTCTTTCACTTTACGGCTAAGGCGGGGTTTTATTTGTTTTGCAATATAGTTGAAAAATTAATTAAAAAAATGATATAATATCAAATAAAGGAAGATAAAAATGAAACAAATAGAACTATTAAAATTAGGAGAAAATACATTAAAAAAATATAATATAGAAGATTCACATATAAAGGCAACTATATTATTACAACATATTTTAAACCAAACAAAACAACAGCTAATAATAAATAGAGAAAATGAAGTAAAAAATAGTAATGAAAAATTATATAGAGAAAATATACAAAAATTAATAAATGGAATTCCTCTTCAATATATTACTAATAATCAAAATTTTATGGGACTTAGCTTTTATGTAGATGAAAATGTATTAATTCCACAGCCAGATACTGAAATATTAGTAGAAGAAGCCATTAAATTTATTAATAAAAATAATTTAATTAATATACTTGATTTGTGTACTGGAAGTGGAGCTATAGCTATAGCTATAGCATATTACTGCAAAAAAACAAAAGTAACAGCAACAGATATTAGTAAAAATGCTTTAAAAGTTGCTAAAAAAAATTCAGAACTAAATAATCAAAACATAGAATTTATAGAAAGTAATTTATTTGAAAAATTGCAACAAAATAAATTTGACCTCATAATATCTAATCCACCATATATCGAAACAGAAACTATAGAAACTTTAAGTAAAGAGGTAAAAAATGAACCTATTATTGCTTTAGACGGTGGAAAAGATGGATTGAAATTTTACAAAAATATTTTACAACAAGCAAATAATTATTTAAAAGAAAATGGATATTTATTATTAGAAATAGGATATAAACAAGGAAAAGCAGTTTTAAACTTAGAACATCCAAATTTAAAATTAATTACAAAACAGCCTATTAAAGATTTATCAAAAAACGATAGAGTTGTTATTTTTCAAAAGGAGAAATAAAAAATGTCATTTTCAAGTGAAGTAAAAGAAGAAATAAGTAAAATAACTAATTTAGCAAATAAGCAAAGCGTAAAATTTGAATTATTGGGGTATTTAACTACAAATAATATTAGTATAGAAAAAAACAAATTAAAGTTTTACACTGAAAGCGAATATAATATAAATCGTTTTGGAAAGCTTTTAAATAATTTATTATATACAAATTATCAAATTGAAATAATAGGAAAACTTTTTTGTATTACAATTAATAAGCCAAAGTATGAAGAAATTATTTATGAGAAAACATCAATAATTTTAAATGAAAATAAAATAAAAGAACAATTAAAGACCCAAGAACTATTAGAAAAGGCATTTATAAGAGGTGTTTTTTTGGGTGGAGGTTCAGTAAACAATCCACAAAAAACATATCATCTAGAAATTCTTTTATCATCAAATAAAAATATACAAATAATATTAGAAATACTAAGAAAATATAACATATTATTTAAGAACATAGAAAAGAAAAAAGGATATGCTATATACACAAAAGATGGAGACGAAATATCTAAATTTTTAGCTTTAATTGGAGCAAATTCTTCAGTACTCAAATTTGAAGACATACGTGTATATAGGGACATGAGAAACAATGTAAACAGAAAAGTAAATTGCGAAACAGCTAATTTAAATAGAACCATTAATGTAGCAATAAAACAAATAGAAGATATAAAACTATTGCAAAGAAGAGGAGAATTAAAAAAACTATCAAAACAATTACAAGAAATAGCAGAAGTTAGATTAAAAAATCCTGATGCTTCCTTAAAAGAATTAGGAGAAATGCTTTCAAAACCTATTGGAAAATCTGGAGTTAATCATAGACTTAAAACAATAGAAGAACTAGCAGAAAAATTTAAACAATAAAGGAAATAGTAAATATGAAAAGAAAAGAAATAGGAATATATATACATATACCTTTTTGTAAGCAAAAATGCAATTACTGTGATTTTTGTTCTTACGTTAAAAAGGAAGATTTAATTTCACAATATATAGAATGTTTACTTAAAGAAATTAAAGATGTTGGAAATAATAATAAAATAGATTTTGAAAATGGAAAAGATGATTTATTTTTAATAAAAACTATATATATTGGTGGAGGAACTCCATCATTATTAGAAAGCAAATACATTTTAGAAATTATGGACAATATAAAAAGTAACTTTGAAATACAAGAAAATGCGGAAATTACAATAGAAGTTAATCCAGGAACAGTTACTTTAGAAAAATTAGAAGATTATATTAAATCAGGAATAAATAGATTAAGCATAGGACTTCAATCTACACATGAACATATATTAAAACAAATGGGAAGGATTCATACATATCTTGATTTTTTAGACACATATAGGTTTGCTAGGGAAGCAGGATTCAAAAATATAAATGTTGATTTAATTATAGGACTTCCAAATCAAACATTATCTCAAGTACTAGATTCTGTAGAAGAAATTGTTTCTATGGAGCCTGAGCATATTTCTGTATATTCTTTAATATTAGAAGAAGGAACAAGCCTATATAAACAAGTAGAAGAAAAAAATATAGAATTACCTAGCGAGGAGCTAGAAAGAAAAATGTATTGGACAGTAAAAGAAATACTAGAAAAAAACAATTATACACATTATGAGATTTCTAACTTTGCAAAACCAAATTTTGAATCAAAACATAATTTAGATTGCTGGGATCAAAAAGAATACATAGGTATTGGAGTAGCTGCTCATTCATATACTAATGGAATTAGATATTCAAATACAAAAAATTTAGAAGAATATATTAGTAATTATAAATCAGAAAAAGAAGAAAACAATTTTATATTTCATGAAAAGCAAAATTTAGAAGATATGCAAAAAGAATATATGTTATTAGGTCTTAGAAAAATAAAAGGAGTTAGTATACAAGCATTTAAAACAAAATTTGTTGCAAACCCTGTATATTTATATCATACTCAATTAGAAAAGTTAGTAAATAATGAGTTAATAGAAATTGATGGAGATGATATAAAGCTTACTAAAAAAGGGTTAGATTTAGCAAATATAGTTTGGGAAGAATTTGTATAAAGGAGAAAAAATGGAAGAATTTGATACACAAAAAGCAGATAATAAGCAATATATGTTAACTATGCTAAATAAAGATGGAAAGTTATTAGATTTTGCATCAATGCAATTAAAAAACGATAAAGATGTTGTTATGACGGCAGTAAAACAAAACCCAATAGCATTAGAATTTGCAAGTGATAAATTAAAAGATAATTATGAAATAGTAATGGAATCTGTATCAAGAGTGGGCTGGACAGCATGTTATGCAAGTGAGAGACTAAAAGCTAATAAAGACATAATATTGGCAGGAGTGAAAATAGATGGACAAATTTTATATTATGCGTCAAAAGAATTAAGAGATGATAAAGAAATAGTATTAGAAGCAGTAAAAAATAAAGGGTTAATATTAAAATATGCTAGTTATAGATTGAGAAATAACAAAGAAATAGTACTTGCTGCTATAAAACAAGACAAAAGAGCAAAAGAATTTATAGCAACAGAAGAATTAAAAAAAGATGAAGAAATTCAATTAATTATTAATCCACCACAAGAATAGGAAAGAAAAATGGAAAAAATAAGAGAAGAATTATTTAAATTGCAAGACTTAAATTACAAAAAATTTCATAGTAAATTATGCCCAAATACTAAAAATATAATTGGAGTAAAAATACCAGAACTTAGAAAAATAGCAAAAAAAATAGCTAGAGAAAACCCAGAAAAATTTTTAAATACTACACAAACACA
>CALXQH010000038.1 GCA_944390525.1 uncultured Clostridia bacterium
AAAAAAAAGTTATATTTTTAAAAATTTTTTTCAAAAAAATCATTATCGTATACAACTTTTAGTTTCTTTTATTGTTGCTACTATTAGCTCAATTATTTTTTATTTAAATATAAAAAAATCAAATGAGCAAGAAAAATTATCTAAAAAATTATTAAATAACTATTCCTTAACTACAATATATCAGGATAACATTGAAAATTCCTCAAACACTATATTATATGAAAATCCTTTTGTTATAGGTATGATACGTATTGAAAAAATTAATTTGAACTATCCTATATTATCAGAATGTAATAAAGACTTGCTTAAAATTTCGTTATGTAAATTTGCAGGACCTATGGCTAATCAAATAGGTAATTTATGTATTGCTGGTCATAATTATGTGGATTATAGATTTTTTAGTAGATTAAATGAATTAAAAAAAGGCGATAGTATTGAAATTTATGATTTAACAGGGAAAAAAATTTTATATAAAGTATATGATATATTTGAAATTGATCCATCTGATTTTAGTTGTACTAATCAGGATACTAATGGTCAAAAAGTAATTACACTTTTAACTTGTAATAATGTTAATGGTAGAAGATTGGTTGTAAAAGCAAAAGAATAGAACTTAGGCTTTTATTGGCTTAAGTTCTATTTATAATTACATATTTTTGTAGTTTTTAATTTTTGCATATGCATATATTGCAGATGCTATACATATTGCTATAAATATAAATAATGTAGTATCTTCTGTTACTCCAGTCTGTGGCATTCCTTCTTCATTATTCGCCTGAGTATCTGTAGTGTTTTGTGTATTATTTACTTCATTATTTATTGTATTATTTTGTTCATTATTTACTTCATTATTTATTGTATTATTTTGTTCATTATTTTCTATTATGTTTAATTGATTTTCTTGGTTATTGACAATAACTAATAATTCATTTCCTGTAGCTTGTGTACAAGGTACTATTACCATTAAAATTAAAGCTATTAATACGAATACTATAACAAATTTTTTATTTTCCATCATCAAATCTCCTTTTTTTCTTTTGATAATAATATTATTTGTATATGCAATAAAAATTATACATTATTTATACAGTAAACATTATATATCCACATTTAAAAATAGTCAAGCTTTTTTTGTTTTTTTAAGTATTTTTTTGTATAATTTTATACATTAAATCTAAATAAGGCTATATCTCCATCTTGCATTACATATTCTTTTCCTTCTAATCGCATTAATCCTTTTTCTTTTAAAGTATTAATAGATCCTTCTCTTATCAGGTCGTCATAAGACACTATCTCTGCTTTGATAAATCCTTTTTCAATATCACTATGTATTTTTCCAGCTGCTTGTGGAGCTTTAGTTCCTTTTTTTATTGTCCATGCTCTTACTTCCGGCTCTCCAGCTGTTAAGAATGACATTAAACCAAGCAAGTCATAACTTGCTTTTATTACTTTATCTAGTCCAGACTCTTGTAATCCCAGTGCTTCAAGCATTTCTTTTTGCTCTTTTTCTTCCAAGCTAGCTAATTCTTCTTCAATTTTAACACAAAGAGGAATTACGTCAGCTCCTTGTTCTTTTGCATACATTTTTACAGTATTTATTTTTTCATTATTTTGTATATTATCTAATTGTTCTTCTGAAACATTAGCTATATATAAAATTGGTTTCATAGTTAATAAAAGTGCATCTTTTACAAATTGTTGTTCTTCTTCTGTAAGTTGTAAAGTTTTTGCAAATTTTCCCTTTTCTAAAGTCTGTTTTATTTTTTCAAAAATTTCAAGCTCTTGTTGATATTTTTTATCAGCTTTTATTTTCTTTTTTATGTTATCTATTTTTTTGTCAACAGTTTCTAAATCTGCAAATATCAATTCTAGATTTATTGTTTCAATATCACGAATTGGGTTTATACTTCCATCTATGTGAACAATATTAGAATCTTCAAAACATCTAACCACTTCTACAATACTATCTACTTCACGAATGTGAGATAAAAATTTATTTCCAAGGCCTTCTCCTTTACTTGCTCCTTTTACTAATCCTGCTATATCTACAAATTCAATAATAGCAGGTGTTATTTTTTTAGGATGATAAATTTCAGCTAACTTATTTAGTCTTTCATCTGGAACTGCTACAATACCTATGTTTGGTTCTATTGTGCAAAAAGGATAATTAGCACACTCTGCTCCAGCTTTTGTAATTGCATTAAATAAAGTACTTTTCCCTACATTAGGAAGACCAACTATTCCAATTTTCATAAATTTTCTCCATTTCTTTATTATTTTTAATTACAAGTTTTTTCATTATCTGCTATTTCGTTATTTGTTATATTTTTTTGTTCATTATTCACTGCTTCATTATCTGTTGTATTATTCTCTTGTTCATTGTTTACTACTTCGTTATTTGTTGTATCATTTTCTTGTTCATTGTTTACTACTTCGTTATTTGTTATATCATTTTCTCCTGGTTTATATGTATGCCAAGGATTTCTAGAATCTGGGTCTGTAGGATCCCAATTTTTTAATTCTCCTGGCGCGTTTGATATTTTTTGAGCTGATGGTTTTCCCAAAGGTCCTGGATTTGAACTAGCATAAAACTCTACTTGTGTACCATAGCTCACATTGTCAAAAATCCATTTAGCATCTTTAGTAGTTAATCTTATACATCCCATAGATGCTTTAGTTCCTAATTTATCGTATGCCCAGTATTCTAATGTATCATTTCTTTTTTCTAAATAAGGTACAGAGTGAAACAAAATATTACCTACTATTTGTGTACAATAATGAGCATAAACATCTCCAAACATATAGCACCATATGATTTTTGCAGGTATTTTATATATTCCTGATGTTGGAGTTTCTGTGCCTGTTGAGCATACAAATGCTTTTACAGGAATTGTATACTTTCCATTTTCGTCATAAGTATATACATTAACTACTTGTGCTTTGTAATTAACTTTAATGTAATACTTATTTTTTTGCTTTGTTGTATTGGTTGTTTTATTATTTTTATTTTCTTCTTTTTTCAACTCTTCTTCATTTATTTTTTTTAATTCTTCTTCTGTTTTATCAGAAACAGAAGTTAAATCTTCTAAGTTAACCAATTCTTCTATGTTATTTTGTTCTAAATTTTCTGTTTTATTATTTTGGTTTATTTGTAAATTTTGCCTAGCATTAGTATATGCTACATTAGTAAAATTTTTTATTACACATACAAATAATATTGTTATAATAATAGTAAAAACTGCTAATGCAATTGCTATTTTCCAGCCTTTATTATTTTGTTCTTCTTTCATTTTTATTTAGTATTATCCCCTTCCTTTGTAAAAAAAAATAATGGAGCTTCCAGCCGGAATTGAACCGGCGACCTCAGCCTTACCATGGCTGCGCTCTACCTACTGAGCTATAGAAGCATTTAAGTGTCAAAGTATAATTACTTTGACTATATAATTTTAATATTTATCATTTGGTATTTCTTTTATTGCTTTTTTACGAATTCTTTGAATAGCATTATCTATTGATTTTACAGGAGTGTCCAATTTGTTAGCTATTTGTATATAGCTTTCTCCTTCTATATAATAATTCAATACTTTCTTTTCAAACTCACTTAAAGAATTATGTATTGTTTTTTCTATAATTTCATAGTATTCTTTTTGTGTTATAGTGTCTAATGGATCTTCAATTAAGTTTGTATTTAAAATTTCTAGAAGATCTGTATTGCTCCTATTTCCTTCTTCTATATTATCATATGCATTCATGTTTAATGATAAATATGAATTAAGAGGCATGTGCTTTTGACGATTAGAGCTTTTAATAGCGGTAATTAATTGCCTTTCTATACACATATTAGCAAAAGTTTTAAATGTGTTTTGTTTGTCATTCTTGTAACTTTTAATAGCCTTAAACAGCCCTATTAGTCCCTCTTGTACTATGTCTTCTTTTTCTGCTCCTATAATATAATATTTACTCACTTTCATATTTACTAAGCTTTTATATTTATCAATTAAATGTTCTAGTGCATATTTGTCACCAGACCTAATAATTTCTATCAAGTCTTCATCTTGCATATTTGAATAATTAATATCTGAAGAATAGTATACATTTGATTTGCTCATATTTTTTAAGCTACCTCCTATGCTGTAAAACCTATATTCGTATTATATATACTCTATTTTTTCCTGTCAATAGAAAATAGTTAAAAATTTGATATTTTCAATATTTTATGGTAAAATTTTATTACTAAAATATATTTTGAAAGGATTTTTTATGGCTTTTGATGGATTAATTTTAAGGGCAGTAACTCAAGAATTAAATACTTGTCTTATTAATGGAAAAATACAAAAAATTTATGAACCTAATAAAAATGAAATTTTGTTAGAAATTTATTGCAATAAAACTCAATATTGTTTATCTATTAATATTTCTTCTAGCTTATATTCTGTTTATTTAACTAATTTTAAAAAATTAAATCCTTTAAAAGCTCCTGCTTTTTGTATGTTATTAAGAAAGCATTTAATAGGTTATAAAATTTCTAATATCTATACTAAAGGTTTAGAAAGAATTTTAATTATTGAACTAACAGGAAAAAATGAAAATTATGAAATTGTTACTAAAAAATTAATTATTGAACTTATGGGAAAATATAGTAATATATTATTATTAAATGAAAATAATGTTATTATAGACTCTTTTAAAAGATTTTATATAGATAAAGGTGCTTCTCGTAACATTTTCTCAAAATGTGAATATGTGTTTCCTTTTTCAAACAAAATAGATATTTCTAATTTTAAACAATTAGAAAATAGTTTAGATAATAGTAGTTTATCAACCTTTTTTTCGCAACATTTTATCGGTATTAGTAAATCATTTATTGCAACTAGTTTAGATTATTGTAGTTCTTTATACAATAATAATTTTATTTCAAAAGACATACTTAATAAAGAATCTTATAATATCTTAGTTCAATATATATTAAATTTAATAAATAATATAAATACTAATAAAGTAATTTGTAAAATTTCAGATAATGACGATTACTATTTGGTATCATCTTCAAAGAAAAATAGTTTACAAGTAAATTTATTTTTAGATAATTTTTATTTAAAGAAACAACAAAAAGAACATTTTATATCTTATAGAAATGAACTATTAAATTTAGTTAATACTATGTTAAAAAAATTATCTAAAAAATTATCATTTATAGATAATAAACTTATAGAGTGTTCTAATATAGATAAATATAAATTATATGGAGAATTAATTACAAGTAATTTATATCAAATTTCAGCTAAAAGCATATCTCATATTGAGTTAAATAACTATTATACAAATACTTTAATAGATGTACCTCTAGATGTTACTATAACTCCTTCCAAAAATGCTGAAAAATATTTTAAAAAATATAATAAATTAAAAAATACATACAACATTGTTCAAAAACAAAAAGAACTACTAGAGAAAGAAATTAATTATCTAGAAAGTATTGTTTATGAAATTCAAATTGCAGAAACCATTAAGGATCTTAACTTAATATATGATGAAATTAATAGTTCTGTTAATATTAAAAATAATAAAGGAAATGTTCCTAAGATACAAAAAACTAAAAAAATAAAAGAGATAAATAGTCCTGCTGTTTATACTATAGAAAATTTTAAAGTCTTAATTGGTAAAAATAATATTCAAAATGATGAATTAACTTTTAAAGTAGCTAATAAAAATGATTTATGGTTTCATGCAAAAGATATTCAAGGAAGTCATGTTATACTAATTACAAATAATAAAATTCCATCAAAAAATATTATAAATAAATGTGCTTCTTTAGCAGCATTTTATAGTAAAGCATCAATGTCTTCAAATGTCTCTGTAGACTATACTTTTGTAAAAAATGTAAAAAAGCCACATAATTCAAAACCTGGAATTGTAATTTACAAAAATCAAAATACTGTAAATGTAAATCCTCAAAAAATATAACCCGGTTTATAATATAAAACCGGGTTCTTGTTTAGTAATAGAATGCGATGATTTGTATCAGATCTTTTTGGCTGTTGCTCTTTTCAGAGATTTTTTGTGAAAGTTTTTCCCTTTCCTCTTTATTCAATACGCCACTTATATGGATTTCCCATATAAAGCAATCTTCCCGAATGTCTTTTACATAATGATGCCCTAAGTTGCATTCCTGAAGGGAATCTTCCACTATTCGTTGCATAGGTTTTGCTGGCTGATTCATCATACCTCTCCGTTCTTCTTCTTTTTGCATTACATCCACGATGCTTTTTCCCTGATAGCCGAAATCTAACATTTGCGAATCCTCCTAAACAAAATATACCTAAAAGGTTATATTTATTATAGCATAATTTTGTAATAAAGTCAAAATTTATAGATTTATGATTTTTTCCCAGCTTAATTCTTTTTTCCCAAAATGCCCATAATTTGTAGTTTGTTTATAAATAGGAGCTGTTAAGTTAAGATATTTTATTATGCCTTTTGGTGTTAGGTCAAATTTTGTTTTTATTAATTTAATTATTTCTTCCTCAGGTATATTAGCTGTATTAAATGTATTTATATAAATTGATAATGGTTCTTCTATACCTATAGCATAAGATACTTGAATTTCACATCTTTTAGCATAGTTATTTGCAACTATATTTTTAGCAATATGTCTAAGCATATAGCTTGCACTTCTATCTACTTTGCTTGCATCTTTTCCAGAAAATGCTCCTCCGCCATGTCTACTATATCCACCATAAGTATCAACTATAATTTTTCTACCTGTAAGTCCAGTATCTCCTAATGGCCCGCCTATTACAAATCTTCCCGTTGGATTAACATATATTTTTGTGTTTTCATCTATATAGACTAAAGGAATAGTTGTATTTATTACTTCTTTAATTATATCTTGTTTCATTTTTTCTATCTCTATATTTTCTAAATGTTGATTAGATATTAATATGGTTTCTATTCTTTTTGGTTTATCATTTTCATATTCTACAGTTACTTGTGTTTTTCCATCTGGTCTTAAATATGGTAATATTTTATTTTTTCTTACTTCAGTTAATTTTTTAGATAACTGGTGTGCTATGTCTATTGCAAATGGCATAAAATTTTTGGTTTCATCACAAGCATATCCAAACATAATACCTTGATCTCCTGCCCCTCCAGTATTTACTCCTATAGCAATATCTTGGCTTTGTGTTGTTATATTGGTTTCTATTTTACAAGTACGATAATCTATATCTGTTCTATCATTATCATATCCTACTTCTTTTATTACTTTTCTAGTAATTTCTTCAACATTTATTTGTGCATTTGTAGTAATTTGTCCTGCTATTGTAATCAAATTTTTTGAAGCAAATGTTTCTATTGCTACTCTTGAATTTTTATCTTGCTCTAAACAAGCATCTAAAATATTATCTGAAATTAAATCACATAATTTGTCTGGATGCCCTTCTGTTACACTTTCTGATGTAAAATAATAATTTTTCATTTTAATCCTCCAATAGTAAATTAATTTGTGGCATACTCATTATATCATTCTATATTATAAAAGAAAATATATTTTATTATATTTTCTCAAAGTTTTGCATAAATTTATAATGGTGAATTTTTTTGTGATAATTAAATGTTTAAAAGTAAATTTTAAATTTAAATTGTTATTCGTTAGTTTCTTTTGTTTATTATTTTTTTTAATTATTTTATTTTCTTTCTTACATTCTTCAGATTTACCAGTTAGTACTGCAGTTGAAAAGTACATATATAATAACACTAAATTAAATTCTAACAATTCTGAAATAATAGAAGAAGAAAACGATTATATTAAATGGTTTGAGTTTAATGTAAGTTATGAAGTATTAGATAAAACCTCTAAATTAGATATAAATTCTCATCAAAAAAATGAAGAAATTAAATATAATTGGATAGAACTTATTTCTTATTTAGCTTGTAAATATGGTAACAATTTTTCTAAATTTAAGCAATCTGATTTAGACAAATTAGTTAATGACTTAAAAAATGGTGAAAGTATGGAAAATTTAACTAAGAACATGAAATTATATTCTTATTATTTTGAAGGCTATGATTCCGTTTTACATGAATTTATAGGAGAATATCAATTAGAAACTAAGACTTCTTCAACTACAATAGAAAATAGTATAATAGAAAAACAATTTGAAGACAAATATGATATCAAGGCTTTTAGTCCTATAGCTAAAAATTATAGTTATAGTCATTATGATGATTTTGGAGCATCCAGGTCATATGGTTATAAAAGACTACATTTTGGTAATGATCTAATGGGAAGTATTGGGACTCCTATTATAGCAGTTGAATCTGGTATTGTAGAAGCAATACGGTTGGAATCAATATGGTGGTTGGAGAATTGGGATTCGCAGTTTTGATAAAAAAAGATATTATTACTATGCTCATTTACGAAAAAATCAGCCTTATGTAGAAAATCTTCAAGAAGGTCAAATAGTTCAAGCTGGAGATGTTATTGGTTATTTAGGCATGACTGGTTATAGTACAAAAGAAAACGTAAATAATATAAATGTTCCTCATTTGCACTTTGGTATTCAACTAATATTTGATGAAGTGCAAAAAGATGGTCCTAATCAAATTTGGGTAGATTTATATGATTTAGTTGACTTTTTAAAGAAAAATCGTAGTGAAGTTTATAGAAGTAATAGTGAAGCTAAAGACTATGATAGAAAGTATGATATAATAGATCCTATTGTTCCAGATTAAGCATAAAAAACTCTTAATAAATAATTAAGAGTTTTTTATGAATATAAATCCTTATATATTTTATAACTATTTAATATTTTCCTTACGTATAAATTAGTTTCTTTGAAAGGAATATTTTCTAAATCTGATCCATCTAATTTTATTGTTTTTTCTTCAATCCATTTATCTACTCTTCCCATTCCTGCATTATATGCTGCTAAGGCCAATCCAATATTATTATATTTTTCTAATAAAGTAGAAAAATAGTATATTCCAAGTTGTATGTTTATTTCTGGTTCATATAAATTTGTACTTGTACTATTTATTTCATTAGTTAATTCTATTGCAGTATTCTCCATTAACTGCATTAATCCTATAGCATTAGCTGTTGATTTTGCATTTTCATTAAAGTTGCTTTCTGCCTTTATTATTGAATATATAAGTAGTTCATCTACATTATACTGTTTAGAATATTTATATACATATTGTTCATATTTTTTAGGGTATATTTTTTTCATTATATAACTTTTAATATCAAAAATATTAAACAGCAATACAATTAAAATAAGTAATAGCATAAAAATTATACATTTTATTAATTTAGTCAATATTTTTCTCTCCTTTATAATTTTTCTTTTGTATTTTATTTTACATCATACCAGTTATCCGCTTCTGAAGCTTCTACTTCCAAAGGCACACTCAATTCAAATGCATTTTCCATACTTTCTTTTAAAATTTGTTTCACTTTTTCTTTTTCTTCTATTTTACATTCTATTAAAAGTTCATCATGAATTTGTAATATTAATTTAGCATCTAAATTTTCTTGTTCTAACCTTTTATTTACTTTAATCATAGCAATCTTCATAATGTCTGCAGCAGTTCCTTGAATAGGAGTATTCATGGCTGCTCTTGAGCCAAATTGTCTTACCATATAATTATTAGAAGAAAGTTCCGGAATATATCTCCTTCTGTGGAATAATGTTTCTACATATCCTTTTTCTTTAGCTTCTTCTACTATTGAAGTCATAAATTCTTGTACTCCTTTGTATTTTTCTAAATATTGCTGAATATACTGATCTGCCTTTTTGCGAGTAATGTCTAATTGTTCTGCTAATCCAAATCCGCTAATTCCATAAACAATACCAAAATTCACGGCTTTAGCCGCTGTTCTTTGTTCTTTTGTTACCTCTTCTAATGGAACTCCAAATACTTTTGATGCAACCTGTTTATGAATATCTTCTCCATTTTTAAAAGCTTCTCTCATATTTTCATCTTTAGAAATATGTGCTAAGATTCTTAATTCTATTTGTGAATAATCTGCATCTATAAAAACATTACCTTTTTGTGCTTTAAATGCTTTTTTTATTTGTTTGCCTTGCTCTGTTCTAGTAGGAATATTTTGTAAGTTTGGCTCAGTTGAACTGATTCTACCTGTAGCTGTAATAGTTTGATGAAAATAAGAATGAATTTTATGAGTATGTTTATTTATATATACTATCAATCCTTCTACATATGTTGAATTTAGTTTCATTAAAGTACGATACTCTAATATTTTTTTAATAACTGGATGCTCTTCTTTTAGCTTTTCTAGTATGTCTACATCAGTAGAGTATCCCTTCTTGTTCTTTTTATATATAGGTAATTTTAATTTTTCAAATAATATACTTCCTAATTGTTGTGTAGAATTTATATTAAATTCTTCTCCACATAATTTATATATTTGTTGTTTTATGGTTTCAATTTCTTCTTTTAATTTTTCTCCAAATAGTACTAAATCATCTTTATTAACATATATACCTTCATATTGCATTTGTGCTAATACTTTTACTAAAGGCATCTCAATATTTTTAAATAAATCTAAAGAAGTTATTTCCTCCATTTTTTGTTGCATAATTTTATCTAATTTATAAACACTATATGAGTATAATGAATTTTTATATTTTTCAAAATCTTCTTCTATATCTTGTGTATCAAACAAATTTATTTGTAATTCTTTTTGTTTTTTTACACCAATAGATTCTAAATATTCTAAAATATCTATATTTAAATACTGTTTTGCCAAATCGTCTAATTTGTATTTACCATTGCTTGGATTTAAAACATATCCTGCTATTTCTGCATCAAATTCAATACCTCTTAATATTATATTTTCTTGTTTTAATAATACTATGTTTTCATTTAAATGATACCCATATTTTTTTATTTTTTCATTTTCAAATATTTGTTTAAAATATAAAATATTATTTTTTATTTCATAAATAGTTTTATCATAATATATATATATTGATTTTATCTTTTTCTTTATAATTAAATTTTCATCATTTACATTTTCTATTCCTAGTATATAATATAACTTTTGTTCTTGTTCTATTTTTTGTATTAAAGTTTCTATGTCACTTTCTTCTTTTATGGTTTTTATTTCAAATAAATTAGATATATTTTTATTAATATTTTTTTCTGTTTTTAAATTAAATCTTTCAATAAATCTATTAAAATTTAATTCTTTAAATTTTTTGATTACCTCTTCATTGTTCCATTCTTTTATTCTAAAATCTTCTGTACACTCTTCTATTGGAACTTCTAAATTTATAGTTCCTAAAATTTTTGAAAGTTTTGCAAGCTCTTTATTTTGTAGTAGTTTTTCTTTTATTTTTGGTTTTAAATCATCAGTATTGTTCTCTACTGCTTCATATAGTTTTTCAATAGATTTATATTTTTTAATAAGCTCTAGTGCTGTTTTTTCACCTATTCCTGGTACTCCCGGAATATTGTCAGACGCATCACCTTGTAATCCTTTTACTTCTATTAATTGTTTTGGTGTTACTCCATAATTATTTATAATTGCTTTTTTATCAAAAGTATCTACTTCCGTTTTTCCCATTTTAGTATGTGGAATTCGTACTTTAATTTTATCTGAGGTAAGTTGAAATGTATCTCTATCCCCTGAAACAATAGTAACATTTAATTTTTGTCTTTCTGCTCTTTTTGCTATTGTTCCTAAAATATCATCTGCTTCATAACCTTCTTTTTCAATTATAGTAATATTCATAGATTTTAAAATATCTTTTAACATTGGAAGTTGCTGTGCAAGTTCATTTGGCATACCTTTTCTAGTTGCTTTGTAACCTTCATAAAGTTTGTGTCTTGCTGTTGGTGCTTTTAAGTCAAATGCAACTATTAAATATTCTGGTTTAATGTCTTCTAATACTTTAAAAAGTATATTTAAAAATCCATATACAGCGTTTGTATATCTACCATCAGGGGTCATAAGTATTTTAGATCCCATTATTCCATAAAAAGCTCTATTTAATATACTATTACCATCTATTAAAACTATTTCTTTCATTTCTTCTCCTTGTAATTACCTACTTTTTTTAATTTAAGCGTTTTTTTATTAATTTTGATTTTATATTCTTCAAAAATATTGTCCTTTATTATTTTAAATAAAGCAGATAAAGTTTCTAAAATCATTTTTTTATTTTCTTGCTCTATATTTTTATACGAATTTAATATTATTTTTGCATTTAAAAGCCAATGAGTACTTAATTCAGAAATAGTTTCTACCTTTGTTGTATTAATAACTTGAAAAATAATATCTATTATTTGTTCTCTTTTTTCTGCATCTATTTGTTCAAACCAATCTTTAATTGATTTATCTATAAATTTACTTCCATTTGTAACTTCTTTTAAATGTATAAACTTATTTCCCAATAGCTGCCAGCTATATAAATCATGTTGCATAAAACCTTTTTGTGTACTTTCAACTACTGTATATTTTTCTTTATGATTTAACAATCTTCCAAACACAGAGTCTTGTGGTATATACGTATTTACTTTTTCTATTATTTCTTTATATTCTTTAGTTTCTATTATTTCATCATTAAACCCTGGACCGTCATTATTATATATATTTATTATTCTTTTTTTTATATTTTCACTTGTAAATGCAGCAGCATATACTGCAAGATTACCTCCTTTTGAATGTCCTCCTATTCTTATTTTGTTTGGATATTCTTTAGTTACTTCTTCTAAATATTCTACTGCTTCTATTTGAGATGGTATATGGCTTTTAAATGTAATATTTAAATCTTCTTTCCATCCTACTATAGTATTATCTGTACCTCTAAAGGATATATATATTGTATTATCAGGAATTATTACTGTTATTGCTGAAAATTGTTTTTCTTTTTCTGTATTTATTTTGTTTATATATTTTGTTGCTTTTAGTTCGCCAAATCTTTTTGAAGATCCCATTGCTGGAAATAGTTTTATATCATTTTCCCATAATATAGTCATTTTGTTTATGTCTTTTTTTTGAAATCTTTCACTTAGCTCTTTAATTGTTACAATTTCATCTTCTTTTATTATCTCATCAAATGGAAAGTACGCAAATCTTGATAAAATTAAATTATCTATTTCATTAAATTCATCTTTTGATAAACTTAAGTCTCCTCTCCATTGTATATAATCAAATATATTGGCCATATTTTTCTCCTTGTTTCATATAGTCTTTTGTATTTTTTACAAGATTTTTATGTTTGACATTATATCATATTAATAAAAAAATTACTATATTTCCTATATTACATTTTTAGATAATATAGAAAAGTATAGTAATTTTACCATACAAAATATTTTATTATAAATGTTGTCCCTAAATCATTGGATTCTACAATTATACTTCCATTATTATTTTCTATAATAGTTTTAGATAAGGCTAATCCTATTCCTATACTATCTTTTGAAGCATTTTTCCCTCTATAAAATCTTTCAAAAATATGTGGTAAATCTTTTTTTGATATTCCCTCTCCAAAATCTTTTATTTTAAGCATTGTATAAATATTGTTTTGACTATAATTAATTATTATTTTTTGATTATCTTTAGAATGTTCAACGCAATTCTTTAATATATTAGTAATAGCTTCAACTTGCCAATTAAAATCTGCATAAATTTCTGCTTCATTATTTTCTGCTATTATATTTATATTAATGTTCTTTAAATCACATAATGTAGAAACTTTTTTAACGGCTTCATCTATTATTGTACTCATTTTAACTTTTTCCTTAATAAAATGTATTGTGTTGCTATCTAATTTAGACAATTTTAAAATTGCTTGAACAAGAAAATTAATATTTATAATTTCTTTTTTTATATCTCTTATAAAGTCATTTCTAATTGAATCTTCCATATTTTCATCATCAATTAGATTATCTAACATTATTAAAATACTAGTTAGTGGTGTTTTTAGTTGATGAGATATATCTTCTAATGATTTTTTTAAATTAGTTTTGTCTAAACTTGAATTTTCTGCTGTTTCTTTTAACATAACTGTTGTCTTATATATTTCATTTTTTAAAATGGATAGTTCATCCTCTGATATAGAATCTATATTTAAATCATAATTTTTTCTATTTATCTGTTCTATATAGTTAGTGATATCTTTTATATCTTGTTCTTTCTTTTTGTTATATCGTAAAAATATGGTTATTAGAACTATTATTATACAAAATATAAATGAAACATTAATTATTAAAAATTTATAATAGCTTTTATCATTTTGTATTATAATAGATGTATTCTTTATATCTATTCCATATTTTTCAAATATTTCTGATGAATTATTTTTATCGTTATTTAATATTTCGATAATTTCTATTTCAGATAGTAATGGATATTTTTCTTCTACTTTGCTTACAATTTGACTAATTTTATTATTAAAGTTAACTGTATATGTATTATATTCATATATGTTTATTAGTAAGAAAAAGACTAATAAACATGTTGATATTAAAATTGTAATAATCAAATATTTTTTTAATTCAATTTTATTTTTCATCAATCCTATAACCTATTCCTTTTATGGTAATAATAATATCTGTTCCTATTTTTTCTCTTATTCTTTTTAAATACACTGTAATAGTATGGTCATCTACATCATTACCTGTCCATTCCCATATTTTGTCTAGTATAGTATTTCTACTTACTACTTTATTTATATTAGTAAATAATAAAGTAACTAATTTTAATTCTAATGATGTTAAATCTATTTTATTATCGTTTTTATAAAGAGTTAGTTTATCTGTATCAAAATATATATCATCAATTTTTATAATATTTTTCTTTCTTAAACGCATTAAGATTTTATTTATCCTAGCAAGGAGTTCTTTTGTACTAAATGGCTTTGTAATATAGTCTTCAGCACCTATATTTAATCCTTTAACTATATCATCTTCCTCATCTTTTGCGGTTAAAAATATTGTTGGTATGTTTAATGATTTTATTTTCTGTTCATATAAATCAAACCCATTTCCGTCTGGAAGTGAAATATCTAATATTATTAAATCAATATTGTTTATTTTGTTCAAATATTCTAATGTACTTTTTATGTTAGTTTTATATATCAAATTATAATTATTTTTTTGAAAGGAATATATAAGTCCTTTAATAATTGATAAATTATCTTCTACTAATAAAATATTCATAATTTTCTCCTCTGGCAACTATTATAACATTAATTGTAAAAAAGGGCAATGAGCCCTTTTTTATATATTTTCATTTCTAATTGTTTCAATAGTATTTTGTTTATTTATTTTGTTCATAGAGTATTTCATAATTATTGAAATGAGTATAAGCACAGTCATTATGGCTATTATAATTGCTAATACTGGTAATTTATATGGTAAACCTGTTTCTCCTACTAAGAAATGATAAATTAAATAAGATAAACATATTCCTATTGGTATTCCTATTATTAACGCTTTTACACCCATAAATACACTTTCTAATCTAATCATTTTACTAAACTCTTTTGAAGTCATTCCAACAGACTTTAACATAGCAAATTCTTGTCTTCTTAATTCCATATTAGTTGTTATAGTATTAAATATATTTGTTATTCCAATTAAAGATATAACAGTAATAAATCCATATAAGAATATACCTATTAAACTATATAAATTATTCATAATTTTTGCCTGTTCTTCACTATTATTTAGATAATAATTTTCTCCTGTTAGATATTCATCTATTTCATCTTGTAATTTAGTTGCATCATTTGATTTATAATAAATTTCTAATATTTTATCTGTTGTAACCTTATCAAATAATTCATCACTTATAATTAATACATTACCAGAATAATTTTCTAATCCAAATGGTTTTTTTTCCGTAACTAATCCAATTTCTAAATTGCAACTTGTATCATTGTCAAATCTTCCATCAATTTTATCTCCTTTATTTAGAGATTGAATACGCATATACTTGTTTATATATTTGTCTTTATCTTTATCATACCTTCTTACTATTGCATAGTCTGAAATTATGGCTTTATCTTTTATCTCTTCATAATCAAGGCCAAGTGACTTAACATATTTATTATATTGTTCACTACCTAAAGATATCACAGTTATATGATTTTCTATATCTGGATTCAACTTTAAATTAATCCAATCAATATATTCTTGATTATAGTAATTTTCTTTGAATGTAAAGTCTGCTTGTCTTAATATTGTAAAATCCTCAATGGTATCAAATTTAGTTGTTTCAATAAATTTGATATAAGATTCTTCTTTATAATCAGTTGCAGTCAATGAGATATTTGCTTCAGTTAAATTCAATTCATTTTCAACTGTATCAAATGCCATTGTCATAAAACTTGATAATGCAATAAATACAAATACTGATACAACAATAGATATTACTGTAGTACGATATTTTTTCTTGTTTCTTTTCAAATTTTTATAAGATATTTCTCCGCCTATTCCAAAAAGTTTTTTAATAATTTTGGGTGATTTAATTTTTTTATAATTTATTTTAATGGCTGCACTGTTCCTAATTGATTCTATTGGAGATACTTTTGATGCTCTTCTTGCACTTTTAAATGCAGATAAATATATTGTAACTATTCCTAATATTATAGCAATTAATACTACTATATATGAAAATGAAAATTCAAGTTTTAAACCATTAGTTAGCATATTATTTAAAAAATAATTACTTATAATTATTAGTACAAAAGATGCTAAAAGTCCTAGAATTATTCCAAGTGGAATTCCTATAAGTCCAAGAATAGATGCTTCATAAAATACATTTTTTCTTATTTGCTTTTTAGTGGCTCCAATACTTCTTAGCATTCCATATTGTTTTATTTTCTCAGTTATAGATATATCAAAACTATTTTTTATGCAAAATACTGAAGTAAAGATAATAATTCCTATTACAATTCCTGCTACCACACTAATACCACTAATACTACTACTTTTAAGAGGATTTGTTTCTAAGTCTACTAAATAAGTATTTATATTTGTTTCATATTTTGCTTTTTCTAATTCCATAGTTATTTCATTAAGTTCTTCTTCTGTTAATTGGTTATTAGAAAATGATTTGGCATAAATATTTTCATCTATTCCTAATAAACTAGCTGTAATTTTATATATGTTTTTGGTTCCATCTTTTGTATATCGTGCAAATATATCAATTTTTCCATCTAAAATATTTTCATCAGTATAAGTTATAAAAGTATATCCAGGGGCTGAATATCCTTCAATGTTTGACGCTGGTCTTTCTATAATACCAACTATTTTATAGGTTTTATTAATAGTATCTACTATTTTTTCATTACTTTTTTCTTGAAATGATGATGTTATCTCTTCTCCTGTTATAGCATCATTAATTGAAAAAGAATTATCATTAGGATAATATGGATTATTTTGAGTTAGCTCATATCCATCACTATCAATTCTATTTCCAATCTCTAAAGTAATTTTTTCACCAACTTTTAAATCTAATCTTCCATTTGTTTTTAAGTGAGTTGGAATAACTATTTCATTTTCGTTCTCTGGTAATCTACCGTCTACCAACTTTACAGATAAATTTTCTAATGAACTTTTTGTAAATGCTTTTATAAATGCATACGGCTTATATTCATTTTTTGAACCAATTTTTGCATAACCAATATTTTTGGTTATATTTAAGGTTTCAATAGCTCTATTATTTTTAAAAACTTCAAGTTCTGATGATGGTACATCATAATATGCAACGTGAAAGTCACCTTCTTCATTAATTTCAAAATTAATTAAAGATTGTATTCCACTTAAATACATAGAAGAGACTGCTGTAATAAGAGCAACTGATAGTATAATTCCTATGATAGTTACAATTGTTCTTTTTTTATTTAATTTTAAATTTTTTATTGTTAATTTGTTAAGCAAGTTCATTTTTATACCTCCTTAACAATTTTTCCGTCTTCAATTTTTATTATTCTATCAGCTTCTTTAGCAATTTCCATATTGTGTGTAATCATAATAATAGTTTGTTTTAAATCTTTATTTGATTTTTTTAGTAAAGCAACAATTTCATCGCTTGATTTTGAATCTAAATTTCCGGTTGGTTCATCTGCAAGAATTATTGTTGGATTTGTTATTAAGGCTCTACCAATACTTGTTCTTTGTTGTTGTCCTCCAGATAATTCGTTAGGAAGATGTTTTTTTCTGTTTTGTAATCCTAATAACTTTAATAAATTATTTAAAGTTTCTTTATTTACTTCTCTATTATCTAATGACAAAGGCAATGTTATATTTTCTTCAACATTTAATGTTGGTATTAGATTATAAAATTGATATATTAATCCTACTTGTCTTCTTCTAAAAATAGCAAGTTTGTCGTCATTAAGCTTAAATATATCTTGCTCGTCAATAAATATTTTTCCTGATGTAGGTCTATCAACACCACCTATTATGTGAAGTAATGTAGATTTACCACTACCTGATGCACCAACTATAGCAACAAATTCCCCTTTTTGTACTGAAAAAGAAACATTATCTAGTGCTGTAACTTTAGTTGTATCTTTTCCATAAATTTTAGTTAAGTTTTCAACTCTTAATATTTCCATAACTAATAACTCCTTTCTTTTTTCAATTAAATTATACTATAGTCAAAGTTACATGTAAGTTACATTTTAAAATTTTCAAAATAAAAATAGGAATTATATTTCAAATTCCTATTTTTACGAATTATTTTTTAACTATCTCCATTCCACAGTTAATACTACTATCCTCAAAGATAATTTTTTCTTTTGTTGCTAAACTAACTGAAATTGTAGCAGATATACTTTCCCAAATATCTTTTTGCATTTTTCCTTTAACAGGGGCTATAAGTTTAAGTCCATTATCATGTATAGATTTAATATTTAAATAATAATTTCTCTTTTTTAAAGTTACATTAATTAGATTATCTTTCACATCATAATTTATTAATTTAGCATTATTATATGTGGTAAATTTAAATTCTTTGTTGTTTACCATAAGGTCACATATAATTCCTTTAAATTCAAATATTTTAAAAGGAATATCGGCTATTGCCATCATAAAGCTAGCATTTCTTGTTTTAAAATTATTTCCTTGGCACCAAATATATGAGTTTGGAAAAGAACATCCCCAATCTTTTTCTATGTATCCGCTGCCTCTGTTAAATTTTATAATATCATCATTTATTTTTATTTTGCCTATTATAGTGTTTTTCATGCTAAGTATTGCATGATTACATTCCATAAATGGAATATATGAAAATGGTCCCATTATATTTGGATTTAAATTACTAACTTTAATATTACTACTATTTATATATTTAACATCTCCATTAATTCTAATATTTTGGGTATTATCTATAATATCTATATAAATTTTTTCCTTTGAAAAAAAATTGTTTTTTATTTTAATATAGAAAGGCTTAATATTAAATGTAAAATCATCAATGTTATAATTTATAAAATAAGATGAATTATTAGTAATTACTTGTATAAATGCTTTTTTATCTTTTTCATCTATACTTATACCTGGAATAAATGAAATACTTCTGCTTTCACCTACATTTTTAAAATACCAACCCTCAAAATATTTTTTATTTGTATTTAAATATTTTTCTCCCTGAAAGCATTCTGGAGTTTTAATTAAAGATAATTTATTCATATCTTTATTATTCTCAAATTATATAAATAATATTCAAAATCTATATAAGTGTTTTTTGAAAATTATTCATAAATTATAATTTATTCTATATTTGGTTTCACTATATCACTATCCTTTACAACATTAAATTTATATTCGTAATCAATTACCATATCAGTTTTTCTAGTTATTTCTTTGTTTGATTTTTCTATATTTCTAACTGCTAATCCTGTTTGTTTATCTATATATCTTTCGTAACTATTTCCTTTAATAACATAGCATTCTTTTCCATTACAATAACTAGAATTAATTCCTGTTATTAAAGCATATTGAAGATTTGTCATTATTCCCTCTGATACATAAGTTACAGGTAATATACATCCATCTGTTATATTTTCTGGATTTAGTATATGTTTCTGTCCATCTACTTCTGATATAAATAACATGTCTTCACCCTTTTTATAATAAATTAATTTTTGAATATTGCTATCACTAGTCATTTTAATAAGAGTAGTTAAATAATCCTCTCCTTTATTGTAACTTTCTGTTATAGTTAACATATCTCCTTGATACGAATATAATTTAACATAATAATTATCATACATTTGGTTTTCAGCTGCTTTTTTAGAAAGTGAAACCATTATAATCGTTCTTTTTGCTATAAGTATTGCATATATTAATATTATAATTAATAATGATAATTTCAAAATTTTTAATTTCTTGTTATATTTTTTTATGTATTTTACTTCTCTATTATCTTTTTTAATATTATCTACTTTAATTTCTTTTTGCATATTTTCCAATATGTTTTTACATTCATTACATTCTTTTAAATGTTCTTCTATAAAATTTTTAGTTTCTTCATTTGTTAAATTTTCAATATAATTTGGTAATAAATCTTGAACAATTTTACAATTTCTTTTTTCTTTCATATCACTCAACCTCCTTTAATTGATTTTTTCCACGATAAAACGTTACTCTAGCCCAGTTTTCTGTTTTATTCAAAATAATGCCTATTTCTTTAAAACTAAGTTCTCCTGTTATTCTTAAATAAATTACTTCTCGTGTTTTTTCATCTAACATTTGCATTTTTTTATACAATAACATTTTTTCATCATCAGAAATAATCTTTGCTTCTGTTGATTTTTCTTCCATTGTTTCTAAAAATCCTTCTTGAAAGTTTATAATTTTTTTATTCTTTTTGCAATAATCATACCATAAATTTTTAGCAATTTGACATAACCATACTGATAATTTGCATTCACCTTTGTATGTATCAATTTTTTTTACTGCTTTATAAAAAGTTTCTTGTGTTAGCTCTTCAGAAATATCATTATTATGAGTTAAACAGAATAAGTATTTGTTTACTGTTTCAAAATATTGTTCATATATTTTTTCCATATCCTGCATAACTTTTATCCTCCTTTGTGTATATGACGAATGAAATTAAAATTCGTTACAAAATATTAAATTTTTTGTCTAACATTTTGAGTGCACTTCATTTTGTATAAGGTAATTTGTTGCTATTTATATTTTTAAGAGCCACTATCTTTAGTGACTCTTTATAAAATAAAAGTGGATGTTTGTACTATTTATTAAATAGTATTTGTTGTATTATAATATCTTTACTTCATTTTGTTAAATTATTGTAATTCATATTTTAACAGAAAAATTCATAAAAATAATATTTGTTTATTTCTTTATCATTCATATAGTTCCTCCCTACAAATTATTAATTTCTGTTATGATTATATAATAAAGAACTTATATTTTCAACTAATTATCAGCTTTACTATCTTGTTGTCATATGCTATAAAATAATTAAATCATAATCCTAAATTATTCTGCTATGTGTCAAAAAAGTAAAAAATAAAAATAGATATATCACAACAATTACAATATAAGATAATTGCAAAAAACTTACAAAAAATATAAATAAAAGGAGGGAATATTCCTCCTAAAACTATTTGTCCAATAAATCATATCTTTTAAATATGGTTATAATCATAGCATATACTAACTTTTTTCCTAATAATTCTCTAAATTTTGTTGTCTTGTTTTTACCTTCATTTCTTAATTTTTCTAATTCTTTACCTAAATTTTCATATTCATTTACTATGTCATTTAGTGCTTTTTCAAATCTTTCTAATCTATCCATATAGTTTTACTTATTCCTTATCTAACACTAATGCTTTCTTAGGGCAAAAATTTGAACATTTTCCACAAGTTATACATTTATTATAATCTATTGTTGGTGCTTCAAAATATTTTTGAGACAATGCTCCTACTGGGCAAATTTTTACAGCTGGACATTTATGATTTTGTGGGCAATTATCTATTATTATATGTAATTTTTTCTTCATTTTTTCTCCTTTTTATTTTCTTTATCATTGCATTCAATTTCTAATAACTCAATATAATCTTTCTTACAGCTTACTAATTATTATTTATAATTATCAACTTAATTGTCTGCCTTATTTATTATTATCTTTAATTATTAAAAAATAGGTTCGTCATAAACTAATTTTCCATCTGAACTTATTGTAAATAATACTCTTATTGCAAGCGAATTATCATCTGATAAAATAAATTCATATTCTCCTTCACCTAGTGTTCCATATAATTTAGACCAATCAAATTTTCTTGCTTCATTATTTATAATATAGTCTTCTCCTTCACTTATGCTTGGTAGATTATATATTAAAGTTTTTTGTGTACTTTCACTTGAAATATTAGAAATTCTATCTACTTCTTTCCATATATATTCTAATCCGGTTCCGAGTATATCCAGCAATAGAATTATTATTATTTTCTCCAATTTGTTCTCCAACACCTGTATAATTTTCATTTTTTACTTTTTTATTAATTATATAATTATGTGAATAATTATATGGTAAGTCATTTGTATCCTTAATAATTAGTGTTATACCATTTCTCGTTAATTCCAATATAGTAACAGTTACTTTATCTTTTGAATTATAACAAAATCTTAATATTTCATCCGGTATATTTATATCACTTTTTTCTTTTATTATTTCAATTTTCCCAATATTGCCAAGTTGTGCAGGATAAGTTTCCATTACATTTCCATCAAAATATATTAAAATTTCTTGTTCTTTTTTAAATTCAATATCTTTAATATTATTTAGTCCAATACTATATAATTCTGATCCATTTTCTATTCCCATAGCTAACAAATTGTTTTCATTTACTTTTACTATTACTGCTTTTATTGTTGAACTCATATTGCTATTGTTTTCTGAATTAATATCTCCCATATTATTATATATTTTCATACCTAGTATTTCTATTTCAATACCATCTTTATAACCTGTTTTTGAATTTGAGTCTAGTCTATGATATTTTGTAATAGTATATAATAAAGCTCTATATTCTATACTACCTCCATCATTTAAATAAAATGGAGTTGGAATTAATAAAACTAGTGCTAGAATTATAATAACAATTATTAAAATTTTCTTTTTCATATAATCATCCTCTACTTTCTTTTATTATTTAGATGTTTTTCTTTTTAATTTTAGTTGGTATTTTTTTTAAATAATTAAAAAAATAATTGTTATTATAAAAAATATAGCAGAAATACTTAATAAACCATACCCTAAATAATTCATATTATAATTTATTTCTACATCTGGAATACCTATATTCTCTTGAATTTGCTCATTTTCTGTTGATATAGTATTTTCAAATTTATTATTTGATATATTATTTTCAAAACTTCCATTTTGGTTTTCTATATCTATTGTTATTTGGCTACCTATTTTTTTAGTCTGTTTAATTGTAAAGATTCCAAGTATAAATGTTATTATAGACATACCTAAATTGCTTAGTATTATTTTTAAAATATGTATAGCTTTATAATATCTCCATTTGATCGTTCCAATAGGTTCTCCTAGTAAAATACTAATTTGTTCAAACGATAAATTTGCGATTATTTTTAATGAAATTATTTCTTTTTCTTTATTATTTAATTTACTTATTAACTGATTATAACTTTCTTTATCTATTATTTTATCTATTTCATTATTATCATTTTCTATATTATAAATTGTTTCAATATCATAATGATGTTTCTTCTTTCTTAAAAACATTAATGTTTCATTTTTAGTTACTGTATATAGCCAAGTAGCTTCTTTATTTTTGGGCAATTTATCTTTATCTATCTCATATAATTTGGAAAATACTATTTGAACTATATCTTCCGAATCTTCTTTGTTCTTTAATATACTAAAAACTACACCATAAATCATTTTATAGTATTTTCTATATAAATCTTCTACTGCTTTTTTGTTACCTTTTATTAGTTCTTTAAAAATTACTTTTATTTCTTCTTGATTTTTCATTTATACCTCTTTATTCTAAAGCTGAACTTTAATTTCTACTTGTCCTTTATCTATTTTTATTTTCTTTATTCAAATACTATATTTTTACTTTTTATGCTTTTTTCTTTATCATTCTTTATCTGTTTAGCATATCTATCCTCCTCTGAAAATATACATCCGCAATATTTTTGCATATATAGTCCAATTTTTCTTGCTTTTGCTTGTCCTTCCCTAAATCCCTCTCTAAAATCTCTATATAAAAATTTTAATCCATATTTTTTAGCGGTTTGTTCTGCAATTATTTTTAGTTCTTCGTGCTTTTGATAAGGACTTACTAATAGTGTAGTAGTGATTGTATCGTATCCATTTTCTTTAGCATATTTTGCAGTTTGTTCTAACCTTAATTTATAACAATAATTTACACATCTATTTTGTAAATCATATATTACATTTTTGCAAAATTCAACTAATCCATAATCTTCTTCAAAAATAGCCTCTACGTTAATGTTTTTAGTATATTCTATTAAGCAATCTCTTCTTGATTTATATTCCATATATGGATGTATATTTGGGTTATACCAATATAC
>CALXQH010000039.1 GCA_944390525.1 uncultured Clostridia bacterium
AAAACAAATATAATTCAGGGATTAAATAATGAACAAGTAGAGGAAAGAAGAAAAACTTTTGGATTAAATCAATTAGAAGAAAAGAAAAAAGAAAGCATATTTATAAGGTTTGTAAAACAATTTAACGACTTTATGATAATTATTTTAATAATTGCATCAGTTATTTCGGCAGTAGTAGCAAAAATAGAGGGAAGTAATGATTATTTTGATTCTATAATAATTATTGCTATTGTAATTTTTAATGCTATTATGGGCTTAATTCAAGAAGCAAAAGCAGAAAAATCTCTAGAAGCTCTTAAAAAAATGTCTGCTCCTACTTGTAAAGTTAGAAGAAAAGGAGAAGTTTATACTATAAAAGGAGAAGAAGTGGTATCAGGAGATATAGTTTTATTAGAAGCTGGAAATTATGTACCAGCAGACTGCAGATTAATTTCAAGTTCAAATTTAAAAATAGAAGAGTCAAGTTTAACAGGAGAAACAGTACCTGTACTAAAGGAGGCAAACACTATATTAAAAAAAGAAACAGCGTTAGGGGATATGACAAATATGGCTTTTGCAACTACTATAGTAGTTAACCGGTAGAGGTGAAGCTATTATAACAGATACAGGAATGAACACAAAAGTTGGAAAAATAGCTAAAATGATAATTACTAATGAAGCACCAGAAACTCCTATACAAAAAAAATTAGGACAAGTGGGAAAGGTATTAGGTATAGTTTGTTTAGGTATTTGTTTACTAATATTTGTTATAGGATTACTAAAAAAAATAGAGCCAATAGAAATGTTTATGACTTCAGTAGGTCTAGCTGTAGCAGCAATACCAGAAGGATTGCCAGCAATAGTAACAATTATGCTTTCTATTGGAGTAACAAAAATGGCTAAAAAGAATAGCATTATTCGTAAACTACCAGCAGTTGAAACATTAGGTAGTAGTAGCGTAATTTGCTCAGACAAAACAGGAACTTTAACACAAAATAAGATGCAAGTTGTAAAAATTACAAATATAAACGGTCAAAGTACAGATAAAGATTATATTAAATGGCTAATGGGATTGGCAACAATGTGTACAGATGTAGAAATATCAAGAAAAAACGGAAAAATAGAATTAACTGGAGAACCAACAGAAGTAGCAATTGTAAATAAAGCTTTAGAAGAAGGGCAAAATAAACAAGAACTATATAATGTAATGATACGTGTAAATGATATACCATTTGATTCTAATAGAAAAATGATGACAACAATTCATAAAATTTCTACAGGATATAGAGTTATTACTAAAGGAGCACCAGATGTATTACTAAAAAGATGTAATAAAGTATATGAAAATAGCAAAATATATAATTTAGATATAAACAAAGTAAAGCAAATAGAAGAACAAAATAATAAGATGGCAGATGAAGCATTAAGGGTTTTAGCTATAGCATATATAGACCTTCCAATATTGCCAAATAAAATAGATAGCTTAAATGTTGAAAAAAATCTAATTTTTATAGGTCTTATAGGTATGATAGATCCACCAAGAGAAGGAGTAAAAGAAGCAGTAGCTACTTGTAAAAAAGCAGGAATAAAAACAGTAATGATTACAGGAGACCATATAATAACAGCTAAAGCAATAGCAAAAGATTTAGGTATATTAAAAAATAACGATTTAGCAATTACAGGAGAAGAATTAGATAAAATCCCACAAAATGTACTTCAAAAAAATATTATGAATTATTCTGTTTTTGCAAGGGTAACACCTGAACATAAAGTAAGAATTGTAAAGGCTTATCAATCTACAGGGGCAGTAGTTGCTATGACAGGAGATGGAGTAAATGATGCTCCGGCTTTAAAAAATGCAGATATTGGAATAGCTATGGGAAAAAATGGCACAGATGTAGCTAAAAATGCTGCTGATATGATTTTAACAGATGACAATTTTGTAACCATAGTGGAGGCTGTAAAGCAAGGAAGAAATATATTTGATAATATAAAAAAAGCTGTACATTTTTTAATTGCAACAAATATTGGAGAAATAGTAACAATATTTATAGGATTACTATTAGGCTTAAAGTCTCCTCTTTTAGCAATACAACTTTTATGGATAAATTTAGTAACAGATTCTCTACCAGCTATTGCTTTAGGGTTAGAAAAACCAGAAGCAGATATTATGAACAGAAAACCTAGAAATAGTAGAAAAAGTATTTTTGCAGATGGATTATCGCAAAAAATATTTATAGAAGGAATAATGCTTGGAATTTTAACTCTAGTAGCATTTAGTATAGGTAATTACTTGTATAATGTGGATGTAGGTAGAACTATGGCATTTGTAAGCTTAGGATTATTAGAATTGATACATAGTTTTAATATAAAAAGTGAAGAATCAATATTCAAAGTAGGACTATTTGAAAACAAATATTTAATAGGAGCTTTTATTTTAGGATTTATTTTACAAATAGGAGTTGTATTAATTCCATCAGTAGCAGAAATATTTAAACTAGTGCAACTAAACACTACCCAATGGCTATATACTTTAGGAATATCAATTTTACCATTAATAATTATGGAACTTCAAAAATTATGTAATAAAACACAAATGACAATACTAGTAAGAAAGGAAAGTTTAAATAATATATAACAGCTTATATATTTTAAAAATGATGTTATAAAGTAAGCTTATAAAAACTCTGCAATTTGCAGAGTTTTTTAAAAATAAACTTAATTATGAAAGTTTAAGTTTTTGCATTTTAAATAAAGTATTAAAAAATTAAAAGTAGCCATTTTTATATGGCTACTTTTGAAAATAAAAGGGGATGTTTTACTAATCTATAGTCAATAACGGAGTAACTAATTATTGACTACACCTATAATATATCAGTACTATTTGTCCTTTTTGTGAACTTAAAGTGATAAGTTAGCAATTTATTTTAAATTATTTATAAATATAATTTTGAGGATTTACTTGACTACCATTTACCCTTATTTCAAAGTGAAGATGGTTACCAGTTGAATTACCAGTTGAACCAACAGCAGCAATTATATCTCCTGCATTTACTTTATCTCCTTCACTAACATATAACTTACTACAGTGTCCATAATAAATTTCTACACCATTACCACAATCTACAATAACTAAGTTACCATAGCTTCCTTTATATCCAGAAAAGCTTACTGTACCATCACAGGCAGATTTTATATCTGTACCATAAGGTGCAGCAATATCTAACCCTGTATGAGCATAACTACGTATACTTTCTCTACTACCAAAACGAGAAGTAATAACACCTGAAATTGGCTTTTGAGATAAATAAACACCCTTTACAGAAGACTCTTTAATTTCTTGTAATTGTTCAGAAACATCTTGTTTAGCTATTTTAACATCTACAGTCTCATAAGTATTTTCATTGTCTGAATAAATTTCATTAATTCCTATTGTAAATTTTACACTATCCTCATAATTTTCTTTAATTTCTGTAACCAAATTTTCTGCTTCTTCTAAAGAATTTACAATAGATTTTTGTTCTCCATTTAAAGTAACAGCATAATATTTATAAGTTAATTTAGTATTTTCAGATATTTTAGCTAAAATTTCACTTTCATTTAATTCTTGATTTTTACTAACTAATGCAAAGCCATATTTAGGAATTACTGTATCAACAAAAATAATATTATTAGTTCCTTCTAAAGCTAGCAATTCATTTATTTCATTTTCTATTAAACTTCTATCTTTTACATATCCAATGTGTTGACCATTAATACTAACATTACATACAACATTGAATTTAATAAAAATAACTGTCATAGCAATAAATAAAGCAATTGATATTAAATTAATTAGTCTAATAAATTCTTTCGTATAATATTTAATATGCTTGTTTAAAATAAACTTCACACTCCTTTTTTACTTGCACGACATCTTCAATTATACCATATATTGTGTTCAGTTTCAAATAAGTTATACATATTAAATGCCTTTTTTGGCTTATTTATGCAAAAGTATCATTACTCAAAAATCAAAAAATCACCTTTTCTCTCACTTTTTCTCGTGTTTACTCGCATTATCTCCAGTTTTTAGTTATTGACTTTTAAATAGATATAGTTAAATTTAAAATAGCAGTTTTAATATACTTTAGTTATTTTTTTAATAAAAAGGAAGAGCAATGACTTAATATTTCCTATTTACATATATCAATAGGTTGTGATAAAATAATTATAAAAATTATAATAGAAACAAAAAATTAAAAAAGATAATGGCATTATAGAAAGAATTAGTGTAACCAAGAATGAATATAAATTGAAAAATGAAATTTAAATAATAAAAATTACTAGGAGTTAAGAAATGAAAGATTCAATAAAAAAAATAATAATATCATTATTAATAATCACAGTAGCTATTGTAATAGCCTTATTCTACATAAATAATTTACCTAGTAAGGAAAATCTTAAAAAAATAGGTATAGATAGCAGAACAATAAATATTAACATTTTAGATAATGAAATAATTTGTGAAGATATAATACTTTTTAATAGAGATTCAAAAGAAGAACTTATATATAATTTTTTTAAAGAATATAAATATTTAGATAATGTTAAACTTTATATAAATAATACTGATGATTTTTATTCATCAGAATTAAATCTAAGTTTATTAAAAGGATATATAAATTTAGATGAAAATTTATTAAATGTTTTAAAAATTACAAATAATAATGTAAGCATAAAATTAAGGTATGCATTAGATATAGATTATATTACAAGATATACTAATATAGATGTTTTTAAATATTATATAGATTTAGAAAATATTGATTATTTAAATAATTTAACAATAAACTTAAATTCAAATAATATAATTACAAATTTGAGTGTGGAAAATTCAAAAATAAGCAAAACTACAAAAGGGTATGTTGTTAATATGAATAGTATAAATAACAGTACTAATTTAAATATATTATTTAATATAAATACTGATATTAATAACACAACAAATTTTGAATATATTAATCCTAATACCTTAAATGAAATTGAAGAGTATGACTATATTAATGAAAGAATATATATTTTAGTGATAATAATAGCTATTTCCGTAATTTTATTAATAATATCTTTAATTATTAATAACAAAAAAAAGACTACTAATTATCGAAGAGATACATCTAACTTAGTTTCTCCAATTTTAGCTGAAGCTATTATAGATGGAAAAATTGGGTTAAAAGAATTAATAATGACTACTATTATAGAATTAAATATTAGAGGAAATATCAATATTATAAATAATGATACTTTAGAACTAATATCTTATGATAATCTTGAAATATATGAGCAAAGAATAGTAAATCTTTTATTTAAAAATAAAACTATAAAATTTAGTGATATAAATAATACTTTTGCTAATTCAAATAAATTAACAAATGAGTTTACTCAGCAAATGAGTTTAATTAAAGAATCTTTATTAGAGAAAATTTATTCTATGAATATTTTTTCTAGAGGACTTACTTTTTTAAATAAAGCTATTGGGCTTTGTACTATTTTAATTACCATAAATATTCCACAAATATTTTTAAATAATGCAAGTTCAATAAAACAATTTCTTATTATATTAAGTATTATTATCACGTTTTATTATATAAAGAGTAATATCAACAAAAAAACTATAAGAGAAGAAATTATAAATAGTAATAAAAAGAAAAATACAACAGATATAAGAATTTTAATTATATTTATATTAACAATATTTATAATAATAAGTACTTCTATAAATGTTGCTAAATACCATATTATGTTTTTTATAATTACATTGTTTGTTATTTGTTTAAATATTTATATAGCATATCGTTGTCAAAATATCATTTTAACTAAGAAAGGAAAGGAAGAACAGCTAAAACTTAAAGAATTGAAAAATTATATAAATGACTATAGCTTAATTAAAAATAGAGATTTAGAATCGGTTATTATTTGGGATAAATATTTAGCTTATGCAACAGCTTTTGGAATACCAAATAAGATTACAAATAGCATATATGAAG
>CALXQH010000040.1 GCA_944390525.1 uncultured Clostridia bacterium
ATATTCTTTTGAATATCTAATGCCTATATTATGCCATATTTAAGCAGTTATGTCAATTATTTTTTTCACTAGTAAAGAAGAAGAAAAATTTTCGCAATAAAAATGTAGATATATAAATAAAAAAGAAAAAATCATTGAATTAAATATATTAACTGATTTAGCAACAACATTTTACCAAATTAATAAATAAAAATAATAAGAAGAAAAATAATACAAAAATAGATAAATAAGCAATTTTGCTTTTTTATAAAATTTTATTTAAAATAGCAATTTTTAATATTTTAGTACTTGTCCTTATTCTAAAAAAATTTAATATGTTTTTTACTTTTGCATATATTATACTTCAAAATTCTAAATTATCAATGAATATGAAAATAACAAAATAGCGAAAAGTATATATAGCATAAAACTTTTCGCCACTTTGAAATAACGTTATTTTACTTTCTTTATATTAAACATTTTTTATATTCTTGACCATAAATATGTTTACAAGTATTTTTATACTTTTTCAAAGTATGTAAACTATTCTCTATATAATTTAAAATATACATTTCAAAAATTTTCATAATTATTAGTTTTCTGTTCTATTAATTTTTTTTTATATAAAATAATATTGTTTTTTAAATCTTTTTCTTTTCTTTTTAATTCATTGTATTTACTCTCTAAACTATAATTCAATTCATCTAGTTCTTTATCAGACATCCTTAATAAAACTGTTATATCTTTTTTAACCATAGTTATCAAATCTACATTTTTAAAATGATTTGAAGTATTAGATACTAACTTGTCTTTAGAATTTTCTGTAACATCGTTTGTTTCAACATTCTTATTTTTATTTTTCCAAAATTTATTTTTTAAAAAATTTAATATTTTATTCCAAAGTTTTTCTTTTTTTGTAATTAAACTTTTTTCATCAATCATATTTTACCTCCCATCGTTGTCTCTTATTTCTTCTCTTGATATATCTGGATATTTTGCTTTTAACATTTGTAACTGTGCCTGTAACCCTGTACATACTGCTTCTTGACCTTCAACCTGTACTAAATTCTTTATAGCTTCTTCAATTTTTTGTGCTGTTTTTCCCGCTTTCAAATTTTCTGCTTGTTGCATTTCAACTCTTGTAGTTTCTAATTCTAAAATACTATCATTTAATGAGTTTATATTTTCCTTAATTCCAGGTAAGTTTCCTAGAGAAGTTAAACTACTTATAGATTGCCTTAACAAATTAATTTGTTGATCTACTTGTTGTATTCTTTGACCAAGTTCTCCTAATGATAATGTTTCATATTTATTCTGAGAATGTGTATCTGAATCTGTATTCATTTCAGATTGTTCATGTATAGTACCCTCATGTACAACTTGTTCAGATGTTGTCCTTTCTCTATTGTCAATTGGTTTAGGTGTTGTTTCTTCTCTATTTTCAATCATTTCAGGTATTGTCTCTTCTTTATTGTCAATTGGTTTGGGAGTTGTCTTTTCTTTAATTTTTCCTCTTTCTTCAGACAACATTAAATATAAAGATTTATAATTTCTTATAAAAGCTTCTTGTTTATCCTCTGGTAATCTTTCTATTCCTGATGTTCTTTTCTCTAAAGTTTTTTCTAAAATATCTTCTAGATTTGTAGGATATTCAAAAGTATATCCTACATTATCTATATTTTCTGACAATTCAGTAGAATATCTAGAGATAAAATATTCCTCTTCTGGCCTTCTACATTTAGTTATATGAGGATCATTTGGATATTTAGCACTATGCATGCTATTTCCGGAAGTATGTATTGTTACAGAATCAAAAGATTTATCATCATCTAAAGGTTTATCATCAACAATGGTTATTTCTGCATCTACTAATTCATCTTTCATTTTATCAAAAAATAAGGAAGTATTACTTCTTGCTAAATTAGAAAATTCCTCGTAATCTTTTATCTGCTCTATATTATCTATTCTCTCCGGAGAACATATAATACATTCTCTCTGCCAAGATGGTATAGAAAAAGTATATATATTTAAACCACTTTCTAAAGTAAAACTCTCTAAACAAGGATCATTTGAACTTTGGTTAGTAACATTTTGAATTTGTGGAGATATTGAATTTAACAATTCTATAGAAGATTCTTTTACTTTTTGATTTATTAACTGTTCACTAATAGATTTTTTAGCTCCTTCCATCTCATGTGGATAATTCTGTTCTAAATATTGAATAGTTTGATTTATTTCCTGTTCTGGAATTCTATCATATAATTCACTTAACTTTTCCGTAAAACTATCTATTCTTGATTCAAATTCAGATTTTGTTGTTGCACTTGTTAAATTGTTAATTATAGTTTTTAACATATCCGCAGAATCTTTTCCAGCAGCAAAATAATTTTGGTCTATACATATTTCTCGAACTTTATGAGATTCTCCATTAACTTCTTTTTCCACATTTCCTTCTAGTATAAATCTTGAATTTCCAATTTCATTACTTAAACTTATACTCATATAATTTCTATCACTATTTGGTAAACTTCTAGTATGTACTATTCCCTTTGGGCTAGAGCAATTATATGTAAACTCACTAGTACAATCTCTGCTACTTAAATGAAAAGCTAAATCACTCATAAATTGTGTTCTAGCTGAACGTGTATCATCTGAATATGTTCCCCTTTGCATAGTCATTTCGAAATTGTAATCTCTTTGTGGAGTAATCGCCAATTCATTTGATTCTTTATCCAAATATACATTCAGTCCATTTTCTAGTTCATAAATTTCAATTTCAGGATCATCTCCATATCTTCTTCTAGCATCTCTTATAATATCTTTAGGTGTCATTTGATTTATGACTTCCATAACTTGCTTATATAATAATGCATCTTTTGCTCTTTGTCTTAAATTTTCATCAAGATTTTTAAACTCTTGTTCAAAATTAATTTTTTCCATAATTCACTAATCCCTCCATATATGTTATATACCATATATTGTTCTAAAAAACAATAATAACCAAAGACTTTTATCAAATGTTACAAAATTGTAATATTCCTAATAACTTTATATAATAAATTATTATTAGTCAGACGGTTGAACATATTATTCTTATAACTGTTTACTTTCTATACTCATTATATTTTGGTAAATAGTTATCCATATTTAATAGTTGTTACTATTTTTGCTGTTATCTCACAATACATTTTTTTACATTTTTTATTGCAGTTTTAATAATA
>CALXQH010000041.1 GCA_944390525.1 uncultured Clostridia bacterium
TTAAGGATATTAGTTTTCCATCATGAATTACTACATTTTCACGTATTACCCTAACTCCAGCATTTCTTTCAATTTTACCATCTAATACATAACTTCCTGCAATTGTTCCAACTCCAGAAACTTTAAATGTTTGTCTTACAACAGCATTTCCTATAACTTTTTCCTGATAAACAGGATCTAGCATACCTTTAATTGCAGCTTCTACATCTTCTATCGCCTGATAAATAACTGAATATTGTTTAATTTCTACCCCTTCTTTTTCTGCCATGTCTTTTGCAGTATTAACTGGTCTTACATTAAATGCAATAATTATACATTTACCAGCTTTGGCAAGTTGTACATCTGATTCAGTTACTGCTCCAGTTACCGCATGAATTACTTTTACTTTAACTTCTTCATTAGATAATTTTTCTAAAGATTGCTTTAAAGCTTGTGCTGTTCCTTGTACATCTGCTTTTACAATAATGTTTAATTGTTTTAAGTTTTCACTTTCCATTTTTTCAAATACATTACTTAAAGTTACTTTTGCATTTTCATTCATTATTTGTTCTCTTTCTTGACGTTTTCTTCTTTCAATTAAATGTTTTGCCATTTTTTCGTCTTTTACTTCATAGAAAGTATCTCCAGCTTCTGGTACTTCAGTTAATCCCATTATTTCTACAGGTGTAGATGGTCCTGCTTTTTTTACTCTTTGTCCTTTATCATTTTTCATTACACGAATTCTACCAATAGATTTACCAACAACTATAGTATCTCCTTCATCTAATGTTCCTCTTTGTACTAGCATTGATGCAATAGGCCCTTTTGTTTTATCTAGTCTAGCTTCAATAACTGTTCCTTTAGCTTGTTTTCTAGGGTTTGCTTTTAGTTCTTTCATATCTGCTACTAATAATACCATTTCTAGTAAATTATCAATATTTATTTTCTTTTTAGCAGAAATAGGAACATAAATTGTGTCTCCTCCCCATTCTTCTGGAACTAATTCATATTCCATTAATTCTTGTTTTATTTTTTCTACATTTGCTCCTGGTAAATCAATTTTATTAACAGCTACAATAATAGGAACTTCTGCAGCTTTTGCATGATTAATAGCTTCTATTGTTTGAGGCATAACTCCATCATCTGCTGCTACTATTAGTATTGCAACATCAGTAATTTGAGCTCCTCTAGCACGCATTGCAGTAAATGCTTCGTGTCCTGGAGTATCTAAAAATGTTATTTCTCTATTATTTATATTCACTTTATATGCACCAATATGCTGAGTAATTCCACCTGCTTCGCCTTCAATAACGTTTGTACTACGAATTGCATCTAATAGAGAAGTTTTTCCATGGTCTACGTGTCCCATAACTACTACTACTGGTGGCCTTGGTTCTAATTCATCAGCAGAATCTTCTGTTTCATCAAATAAAATATCTTCTTCTTTTATTTCTTCCTTTTTGTTTGCTGTAATTCCAAATTCTCCTGCTACTAAAAATGCTGTGTCAAAATCAATAGTGTTATTTATTGTAGCCATAATTCCATAATTAAATAACTTCTTAATAACTTCTCCACTAGTTTTTTTCATTTCTGCAGCTAAATCTTTTACTGTTATTGTTTCAGGAATAGTAATTTCTGTTAGTTCAAATATTTTTTGTTTTGTTCTTTCTTCTTCTTTTTGTAATTTACGTTTATTTTTCTTGCCTCTATCTGTTGTTAAATCATAATAATCAAGCATTCCACCATCTTGTTCATTAAACATGTGAGATAACTTATCAACTTGTTTTAAATCTTTTAATTTTCCTTCATTAAACTCTTCACTAAAACGGCTATTCTTCTTAACTTTAGTGCCTTTTTTAGCTTTATTATCTTCATAACGGTTTGCTTTTTCTTTATCAATAGCTCTGGTACTAATATCTCTTTTGTCTTCTTTTTCTATTATTTCAGTAGACATTATGTCCTTAATATTTTTATCAATTCCATAGTTATCTAATGGCCTTCCATTATTTTTATTAAATGATTTTTGATTATTTTTATTTTGTATGCCAAATTTATTTTCTCCATTTTGACGATTATTATTAAATTTGTGGTCTCCTTGTCTTTCTCCAAATCTATTGTCTCTTTGGCGATTTTCATAATTTCCGTTATTAGGGTGATTTCCATATCTATTTGAGCGACCTTCAAAGTTTGCATTGTTTGAACGATTATTGAAACGGTTTTGGTTCTGTTTACTTTCGGCATGGTTTTGATGAGGAGTATTTTTTGTTTCTTTATTAATAGGATTTTTAATTTTATTTTCTGTATTAAAAGTATTAATATTATCTTTTTCTACAGTCTCATTTTTAGTTTCTTCTTTTTTCTTTTCTTCTACTATATTTTCCTGTTTTTCTTCTTTTTTATTATTTTTTAATCCAAATAACTCACTTACAGTCATAGGTTTTACTGGTTGTTTTCTATATACTATGTTAAAATCTTGGTTATTTTTTCTTTCAACAAATCCAACATCTTTTCTCTCTGATTTTTCTACTTTTTTTTCTTGCTTTTCTTCGTCAGCTAATATAACCTCACGTCTAATAATGACTGGTGTAGCATCTTTTTTTGTAATTTTTTCTTTTTTCTCTTTATTTTTTTCTTGCTCCATATTTTTTTGTGTTTTTACTCCCTTATTTCCTTTATTTTTAAAAATTTCTTTTATTTTATTAACTTGTTCTTCTTCTAAAGAACTTAAATGACTTGTTAATTGTATTCCTACTTCATTTGCTTTTGAAATTAATGTTTTACTTTCTATTTCTAACTCTTTTGCAAGTTCATGAACTTTAATTTTACTCAATCATTTCACCTCCATTAATTATTTTATTTATCGCCTGTGCAAAACCTTTATCTTTTATACCAACAATAGCTTTATTAGCTCTTCCTATTGAATTACTCAATTCTTGTATAGTTAGGCCTTCATATATCTCAATATTAGAATCTTTACATTTTTCTCTAAAAATTCTTTTTGTTCTTTCAGCTGCATCAGTTGCCAAAATTATTAATTTAATACTTTTCTTTTCTATTTCTTGTAAACACGCTTCTGTTCCAGCTACTATTTTACCAGCCTTAGTAGCTAATCCAATTAAACCACTTATTTTTTGATTATTAACCAAATTTATACTCCTTGATTTATAGTTTTTTTCAATTCCTCATAAACATTTTCTTCTATTTTTGTCTCAAAAGCTTTTTCTAGTTTTTTAGAGCGCTCTGCTTTTTCTAAACATTCTGAGCTATCACATATATATGCTCCTCTACCTGGTAGCTTGCCTGTTTTGTCAAGTTTTATTTCTCCTTTTTGATTTTTTACAATACGAATAAGCTCTTTTTTTGGCTTTTGAGTTCCACATCCAATACAAGTGCGATTAGGTATTTTTTTCAAAATGTTCACTTCCTTTATTTTTAATGTATTTATAATTTTTATACATTATTCTTCACTTTCAGCTACTTTATTATCTTCTTGTGTTTTTTCTATCATTTGTCTAAATTGAGTTTCACTCTTAATATCTATTTTCCAACCTGTTAATTTTGCTGCTAATCTAGCATTTTGTCCTGATTTTCCTATAGCTAATGATAACTGATCATCTGGAACAATTACTTGTGCAAATTTTTCGTCTTCATGCACATCAACAGCCATAACTTGGGCTGGAAGTAATGCTGATGAAATATATATTGCAGGATCTGGATTCCATTCAATAACATCTATTTTTTCTCCATGCAATTCATTTATAATGTTTTGAATACGTATTCCTTTTTGTCCTACACAAGATCCAACTGGGTCAATATTTTCATTTGGAGAATATACTGCAACTTTACTTCTACTTCCTGCATCTCTTGATACGCTTTTTATTTCAATAACTCCTTCATAAATTTCTGGTATTTCAAGTTCAAATAATTTTCTAACAAAATCACTACAAGCTCTTGAAATAGTAACTTGTAAAGATCCTTTTGCTCCTCTATTTACATTCATAACATAAGCTCTTATCTTGTCATTTACATGATAGTGTTCTGTTGGTACTTGTTCTTTTGCTGGCATAACAGCCTCTAATTTTCCCAAATCTAGTACAACAATATTTTCATCTGCTTTTTGCACTATTCCAGAAACTATTTCACCTTTTCTCTCATTAAATTCTTCAAAAACAACATTTCTAGATTCTTCTCTAATTTTTTGTACAATAATTTGTTTTGCTGTTTGCGCGGCTATTCTTCCAAAGTTTTTTGGAGCTAGTTCAATTTCTGCTATATCTCCAACCATTAATTTTTTATCTATTTTTTTTGCATCTTCTAAAAGTATTTGTAAATTAGCATTCTCTACTTGTTCTACAACATCTTTTAATGCATAAATATGAATTTCTCCTGTTTCTGAATCCATAGTTACTTTTACATTTTCTTCTGAATCAAAATTTCTTTTATATGCTGTTACTAAAGCTGTTTCTATTGATTCTAACAGGCTTTCTTTTTTTATTCCTTTTTCTTTTTCTATTTCTTGTAATGCTACTATTAATTCTTCTGTATCAATACCTAGCATACTCGTTTTTTTCTTCATTTTTTAAATCCTCCCTATTTCCAATTATATTTTAATTTAATGTTTGAAATATTCTTTCTTTCAATATTTATTGTTTTTTCTAGTTCAATAAGAGTTATTGTTATATTATCTTTGTCAAAGTTTTTTAAAATTCCTACTATGTTTTTAGTTGTATTTTTTTTACCTTTTTTCTTTTTTTTATCTGTTTCATTACTGTCTAATGGAATAGATTTGTATAGACTTACTTCAACTTCTTTCCCTAAACTTGATTGAAAGTGTTTTTCTTTTCTTAAAACTCTTTCTATTCCTGGTGAAGAAACCTCTAAAAAATACTGTTCTTTTATATAATTTGCTTCATCTAATATAGGATTTATTGCATCATTAACTTTTTCGCAATCTTCTAAACTAATACCTTTTGGTTTATCAATAAAAATACGCAAATAGTAGTCTTTAGCCTCTTTTTCATAAATAACATCATATAGTTCATATCCTAAGTTTTCAATAGTTTTACCAATTAAAGTTTCTATTTTTTCCTCCATTTAGAGTTCCTTTCTCAAAGATAGAAGAGCGGGATTTGTTCCCACTCTTCTAGTAAATTTTTATGCTGTTATTATTATAACCTAATTTTTCACTAATTGCAAGTATTTTTTGTTTTTTTAAATAATTTTTTAAAGAGAGCAGTATTACTGCTCTCTTGATTTTAGGAAGTCTAAAAAACTTCCCAGTGTTTGGTAGTCATCTTCTTCATACATTTGTCCTACTACATTTCTATAGTCTTTTTTGATTTTATCAAGATCTATAATAGTACTTGAGTTAATCAATATAGGAATCTCAATTTTGTCAAACGCTAACCGTGAAATAAAATCCAAGCCTCTTACCCAGTCATAGTCAAAGGAGTTATTATCACTTGTTAGCCCTAAGTCTAATATAACTCCTGAGATTTCTTTTGGGTTGTTGATAGCATATCTTAGAGCCGGTTTGACAGAGTACTCCAAATGCATTTCAACACCTCTTGCTTCGAGGAATTTTGCTAAGCATTCTACCTTGAAGTCATCATCGTCTACAACAAGAATTTTCATGTTTGAATTTGACCACCTTTCAAATAGTTGTACTTATAATTATACTCTATTTTTATACTAATTGCAAATTTTTAAAATTTTTTCGACATTTTTTATAAACATATTCCATTTTTTCTAAGAATATAGTATAATATATTTGTTGATAGATTTTAACAATGTAATTTAAAATATAAGGAGAAATTATATGTGGTATATTTGGTTAATTTTAGCTGGTATATTTTTTGTTGCTGAAATTGCAACAGTAGGTTTTTTAATCTTTTGGTTAGGACTAGGTAGCTTATGTGCTATGATAACAAGTTTTATTACTGATAATTTAATTATTCAAACTGCTGTATTTGTTATTACTTCTTCATTATTTATTTGCCTAACAAGACCTTTTGTTAAAAAAATTACTCAAAAAGATAAAACAGTTGCAACAAATGCTTATTCTATTATTGGTAAAAAAGCTATAGTTATAAAAGAAATTAACCCTACTTTAGGTGTAGGTCAAATAAAAATAGATGGTCAGGTTTGGTCTGCTAAATCTGATACTGAAGAAACTATTGAAGAAGGTTCTGAAGTTATTATTCAAAAAATAGACGGTGTAAAAGCCGTAGTATCTTCTAATCTTTATTCTTTTAGTAAAAGTTTATAATTTTGTTTTTAATATTTATATATAAATTTTTAAAAGGAGGAAATTTTTATGTGGGTTTTATTAATCCTATTAGTTATTATTTTAATTATAGCATTTAATACAATTAAAATAGTAAAACAATCTGAGGTATACATTATAGAAAGACTTGGTAAATTTCATAAAGTAGCTGATGCTGGTCTTACAATTATAATTCCATTTATAGATCATGTTCGTAGCGTAGTAAGTTTAAAGCAACAAACTATGGATATTCCACCTCAAGGTGTAATTACTCAAGATAATGTTACTATTACTATTGATACTGTAGTATTCTATAAAATTACAGATCCTGCTAGAGCAGTTTATGAAATTCAAAATTTAAAGAAAGGTATAGAATATTTAGCTATTACTACAATTCGTGATATTGTTGGTAAAATGGACTTAGATGATACATTTAGTTCAAGAGATGCTATTAATGATAGATTAAGAGTTATTCTTGATGAAGCAACAGATCAATGGGGTTGTAAAGTAGATAGAGTTGAAATTAAAGATATTACTCCTCCAGCAGATATCCGTGATGCAATGGAAAAACAAATGAATGCTGAAAGAAATAAAAGAGCTTTAATTTTACAAGCTGAAGGAGAAAGACAATCTGCTATTACTTTAGCAGAAGGAAAGAAAGAAGCTGCTATTCTAGAAGCAGAAGCCGATAAAGAGTCTAAAATTAGAAGAGCAACAGGTGAAGCTGAGGCAATAAAAAAAGTAGCTGAAGCTAAAGCTCAAGAAATACATATGGTTTATGATGCTATGATGAAATCTAAACCAGATGAAAAATTGGTTCAACTAAAATCTTTAGAAGCTCTAAAAGAAGTTGCTAATGGAAATGCTAATAAGGTATTTATTCCTTTTGAAGCAACAAATACTTTAAGTAGTTTAGGAGCAATTTCAGAAATAGTTAAAGATAAGAAAAAAGAATAAAAGATACTGTACTTAAAAGTACAGTATCTTTTATTCTACAGTATCATCTTTAATGTAATATTTGGTTCCCAACATTACGTCTGGTAAATATTGTTGTTCAATCCAATGTCCTGGATAGTCATGAGGATATTTGTATCCTACTCCATACCCTTCTTTGCTCATTCCGTTCGGCTGGTGCATTTCTTATATGCATTGGTATTGTTCCTGTTTCTTTATTTGCCACATCTTTTAAAGCTTTATCTATACCTAAATAAGCTGCATTAGATTTTTTTGATGTAGCTACATATACTGTAGCTTCTGCTAAAATGATTCTTGCTTCTGGCATTCCTACCATATTAACTGCTTGCATGGCAGAAGTTGCTACTACCAATGCATTTGGATTTGTCATACCAACATCTTCTGCTGCTGCAATTACTATTCTTCTAGCCATAAATACTGGGTCTTCTCCTGCATTTAAAGCTCTAGCTAAGTAAAATAAAGCAGCATCTGCGTCACTGCCTCTCATTGATTTTATAAACGCACTAATATTATCGTAATGGCTATCTCCTTTTTTATCAAATATAGCTTTTCTAGACTGTACACATTCTTTTAAGATTTTGTCTGTTATATTTATTACTCCGTTTTCATCTATTTGAGTAGTTAACACCGCCACTTCTAACCCATTTAGCGCAGTTCTTACATCTCCTCCTGATGTTTGAGCTAGCTTTTTTAGTGTTTCATCTTCTATTTTTATATTGTAGCTGCCTAAACCTTCTTCTGTATTTAAAGATTTTTTTAATATTTTAAAAATATCTTCTTCTGTTAAAGGCTGTAAATGAAATACCATAGATCTTGATATTAAAGCTTTATTTACTTCAAAATATGGATTTTCTGTAGTTGCTCCTATTAATATTATTGTTCCGTTTTCAACAAATGGTAATAAAGCATCTTGTTGTAATTTATTAAAACGATGAATTTCATCTATAAATAAAATACATTTTCCAGATGGATTTAGTAATGTATTTTGGGCTGTTTCAACTGCATTTTTTATGTCTGCAATTCCTGCTGTTACTGCATTTATTTTTAAAAACTTGTATTTGGTTGTATTACTAATAACTCTAGCTAGAGAGGTTTTTCCACATCCTGGCGGTCCCCACAATACAATACTAGATAATCTATCTGCTTTAATTGTACGATATAAAATTTTATCTTTTCCTAAAATATGTTCTTGCCCTACATAGTCTTCTAAAGTTTTAGGACTCATTCTATAAGCAAGAGGTTTACTTAAATCCATTTATTTTCTCCTTTAAATATTTTTTGCTAAATTAGATAATGCTTTTTTAATAATATCTTCTACTGTTAAAGTTGTTAAATCTATATTTTGTAGTGCTTCTATTATTTCTCTTTTTGTATAACCTAATACTTGAAGTGCATTTATTGCTTCAGATACTATTTCATCTTCTTTTATTACTTTTTGCATAGTATTTATTTCTTCTTCTTCTGAGATAGAAATTTCTTGTTCTTTTTTTAGTTTATCTTTTAGTTCAAGTATTGCTCTTTGAGCTGTTTTTGGACCTATTCCTGGTATTTTTTTAAGTATTGCTACATTATTTGTTATAACTGCTAAAGCAAATTGTGATGGAGTTATATTTGATAAAATATTTAGTGCACCTTTTGCTCCAATTCCACTAACACTTATCAATAATTCAAACATACGTAATTCTTCATTATTTAAAAAACCATATAAGCTAATTTCATCTTCCTTTACCCTCATATATGTATATACTTGAATTTCATTATCTAAATTTCCTACTTTGGTTATGGTTGATTGTGGCATAAATATTTTATATCCAATGCCTGCAGTTTCTACAACAATATATCCATTTGTTTTTATTTTTAATATTCCTTTAATATATGATAACATTTTTTATCTCCTTTACATTTCTTTAACATTTTACCATAAAATAAAAAATTTGCAAGTACTTTTTGCAAATTTTTGTTTGTATTTTATTGACAGTTAAATTTCAAAGATGATATAATTGTTTTATTATTAATAATTTGTAGGAGATATAAAATGGAAAATTGGCTTAATAGAACTGAATACTTAATAGGAAAAGATAATTTGAATAAATTAAAGAAATCTCATGTAGCAGTATTTGGTTGTGGTGGAGTTGGTTCATATGCTATTGAGGCTTTAGCTCGTAGCGGTATTGGTAATTTAACTTTAATAGATAACGATACTGTTGATATAACAAATATTAATCGTCAATTAATAGCAGATACTACTACTGTAGGGAAACCTAAGGTTGAAGTAACAAAAGAAAGGCTTTTAAAAATAAATCCTAATTTAAAAGTAGTTACTTACCAAGAATTTTATAGTGCTACTAATTCAGATAAAATTTTAAATAATTCTTTTAATTATATTATAGATGCTATTGACTCTGTTAGTTCAAAACTTTATTTAATACAAGAAGCTTATAAAAAAAATATTTCCATTATTTCTTGTATGGGTACTGGTAATAAACTAGATCCTACTAAATTTGAAGTTAGTGATATTACTAAAACTTCTATTTGTCCTCTTGCAAAAATAATAAGAAAAGAGCTTAAAAATACAAATGTCAAACATTTAAAAGTAGTATATTCAAAAGAAAATCCTACTCGTTTTGACAAAAATAACTTAAAAACTCCTGCTAGTATTTCTTTTGTTCCTTCTGTTGCAGGGCTTATATTAGCAAGTGAAGTTATAAAAGATTTGCTAGCATAAAAAATTCTAATTGCCACAATTTTAAAAAAATACTTGTATTTTTTTTAAAATTGTGTTAAACTTATAATTAGTCAATTTTAGATTTCACATAGGAGGTGCAGTTCAATGGCAAAATGTGATATTTGTGGTAAAACATTATCTCATGGAAATAAAATAAGTATTGCTCGTTCTCACGTTAGTAGAAGAGCTACTAGAACTTTTAAACCAAATTTAAGAAAAGTAAAAGCCGTTGTTGATGGTCAAACACAAACAATACATGCTTGTGCAAAATGCTTACGTTCTGGAAAAGTAGCTAGGGCTTAATTATATTTAAAGAAATTTAACATTGTTGCTGTAAAAATTTTATTAGAATTTTTTGAGCAATAAAGCAATAAAATTGAGACTATTAAAATAGTCTCCTTTTTTGTATTATTTTTCTTTTATTCCAAATAATAATTTGACAATTCCTCGCAAACATTTTGGAACTTTTTTTACAACAATAGTCATTACCCTTTCCCCCTTTTTTAACAAGATAACCACATTAATCCAACAGCTACCACTACTACTCCTATTGCAAATAGCCAGCCTGATATAGGAAGTAATAGTACAAGTAATATTCCAAGTCCTAATCCTATTAGGCATACTCCTAACGTTTTTCTTAATACTCTAATCATGTGTAAATTACCCCCTATTTTTTTGTATATTATATTAATTTAATCTATTATTTGTTACCACTTTATGTTTTATATTATTTGCAAAGATTTATAATATGTGTTATAATATTTTTACACTTATTTTTAGGAGGGAATTTCATGTTAGGAATAGCACTAGGCATTTTTTTCTTTCTCGTTGTAATCAATATTGTTGTGCTAGCAGAATGCAGTGTAGACAATTTGATTAACGAGTATAGCCGCTGCTTTTTTTATCAAAGGTGGGAAGAAAATTTACCACCAAAAGATAATAAAGCTACGCGTTTCTTTCTAGCAATAATATTTTTTATTCCTACTATTATTGCTGTTTTCTCTCGGTGCAAGCATTCAAATGAATAGGCTTGCAAATAAGGAAGAGAGGGTTCTATTATTCAAGAACCCTCTTTTATATAAATTTTTAATATTTATGAAAGGAGTTTTAATTTATGAAAAATGCAGAAATTGAAAAAATTTTAAAATTACTAAAAAAAGAATACCCAAATGCAAAATGTAGTTTAAATTTTAGTACTCCTTTTGAAATAATGGTAGCTGTTATGCTTTCTGCTCAATGTACTGATGAAAGAGTAAATAAAGTTACAGCTAATTTTTTTCCTAAGTATCATACTCCTGAAGATTTTGTTCAAATGCCTTTAGAACATATTGAAAATTTAATTCATTCTTGTGGATTTTATAAAAATAAAGCTAAAAATTTAAAATTAGCTTCTCAAAAAATTATAAATGATTTTGCAGGAAAAATACCTAATACTATGGAAGAATTAATGTCTATTCCTGGTGTTGGTAGAAAAAGTGCTAATGTAATAATGTTAGAGGCTTTTAATAATCCTCAGGGTATTGCTGTTGATACTCATGTTAAAAGGCTTTCTAATCGTATTGGTTTTTCTAACAAAAAAGACCCAGAAAAAATAGAGCAAGATCTATTAAAGCAAATTCCCAAAAAATATTATTATGATGCCAACCATGTTTTAATTTTTCATGGAAGAAAAGTTTGTAAAGCTCAACATCCTAATTGTAAACAGTGTTGTATTAAAAATTTATGTAAAAATTATTTAAATTATTAATATTTTTATGTATATTTTTTTACTTTTTATTTATATTAATATTAGAGGTGTTTGTTTTGACAAATATTAATTGTTCTGAAAAATGTATTTACCAGAAAGATGGTAAATGTTCTTTTGAAAATGTTTGTGCTCAAAAAATAAATGCTAATAATAAGTGTGCTTATTTTGTTGGTATTAAAGTACATTACAATGATAGTAAAGTTTAGTTTTATTATTGACTTTCTCCTTTTTATGATATATATTTATATCATAAAATTAAGGAGGTTTTTTTATGAAAAAAGCAATTAAAATTTTACTATTATTTTTAATTATTTTTTTAATGTGTACTTCTATTTGCTTGGCTAATGAAATTACTGCTTCAAATTCTGAAGTTACTTCTCAAGGAAATTCTGAAACTACTTCTGAAACACCAACAGATCAAGTTACTATTACTAATAATGACATTTACATTATTGCAGAAGAAAATGTTGTAATGTCTGAACTTGTAAATGGCAATGCATATATTATTGGTAATAATGTTACAATTACAGGACAAATTGCTGGTGACTTATTTGTAATAGCACAAAATTTAACTATAGAGTCTTCTGCTATTATATATAATAATATATTTGCCTTAGCTACTGAATTAACAGTAAAAGGAGAAGTAAATGATATATACGCTATTACTAATACTTTTACTTTAGATACTTCTGCTTATATAGGTAGAGATTTAAAACTACTAAGTGAAAATGTAAATCTTAATGGTATTATTATGAAAAATGCTTACATTTCTTCTAATAGCATTAATTTTGGTTCAGAAAATACATCATATATAATAAGAGGTAATTTACATTATTCAAGTTATCAACAAGCTTCAATTCCTGAAAATGCAGTTATGGGAGAAGTAAAATTTAGTCAAATAGAAGAAAACATTGAAACTATAGGTGAAATTGTTTCTCAATACATTATATCTTTTCTTAATGTTATAATTTTAGCTGCTGTTATTATTTTAGTATCATCTTTTGTTACACCAAACTTTGCAAATAAAGCAACATACTGTATGTCTAAGAGGCCTTTTTCTACTGTTGGTATTGGAATTTTAAGTTTTGTATTTATTCCAGTATTATGTATTATACTACTATTTTTAGGTGTTTCTATATACTTTAGTTTAGCTTTAATTACTTTATATTTTTTAATTTTATCTATTACAATTTCTATATTTGGTATAGCTATAGGTAATTATTTTGCAAATAAATTTAAAGAAACAACTAAAGCTAAAGTGATTTTATTATCATTGCTATCAGTTATTTGTTTATGGTTACTACAATTAATACCATATGTTGGAGGATTTGTTTCATTATTTATTCTTGTTTTCGGACTTGGTATTTTTGTATTTTCACTTTTTGTAAAAGTAAAAAAAGAAGATGATAAAACTATTACTGAAAATAAAAATTAAAAAAAGCGTCTATGACGCTTATTTTTATGCTTTTAAAGTTTGCACTATATTTTTGTAGTTGTTAGAATTTATTATAGCAGTACCTGCTACAATAATATTTGCTCCTGCTTTTTTTAATAAATTAACATTTTTTGTATTAATTCCTCCATCTACTTGTATATCTACTTCTAAATTATTTTTTTGTATATATTTATTTAATTTTTGAATTTTTTCTATAGTTTCTGGAATAAGCTCTTGACCACCTTCTCCTGGTTCAACAGTCATAATTAATATTAAATGAACAAAAGGTAAATATTTGTAAATTTCTTCTATTTTTGTATTTGGTTTTATTGAAACTCCAACTTTTACATTATTTTGTTTTATAAAATTAATCCAATTCATAATTTCTTTTTTATCTTTTGCAGCTTCTAAATGTACAGTGATTATATTTGGTTCAAAAGTCAAAAAACTTTTTATATAATTTTCTACGTCTTGTACCATTAAATGCACATCCAAAGGCATATTTGAAATATTATTTAAATATTCGCAATATTCTATCATTTTACTTGATGTATTATTTTTTACGAATTTTCCATCCATTACATCAATATGAAAATGGTCTATTCCTGAAGACTCTAAATTATATAATGTTTGTATTACATTTTCGTTTTTTATATTTAAAATTGATGCTGAAACTTCTACCATTTTCTTTCCTCCTGTTTTTTTAGTTCTTCATATATTTTTATATAGTTTTCATATCTATAGTTTGAGATTTTTCCTTCTTCTACTGCTTTTTTTACTTCACAGTTTTGTTCTTTTATATGGCTACATCCTAAAAACTCACATTTTTTTAAATATGTATTAAATTCTACAAAATGGTGACTAAGTTCTTCTTTTAAAATTTCTGTAATTTCAAATGTTGCAAATCCTGGTGTGTCTGCCAGATAAGAATTTTTGTCATATTTATATAGAGTAACAGCAGTTGTAGTATTCTTTCCCTTTTGATTTTTGTTGCTAATTATTCCTTCTTCAGTTAATTGTTTATTAAATATTGAATTTAATAATGTAGACTTACCTACACCTGAATTTCCTGCAAAAGCTGTAATGTTATTTTTTAAAAGTTCTTTTATATTTTCTAATGGAAGGTATCCTTTTGCATTAGTTTGTATTACTTCATAACCAATATTTTTGTATATTTTTTCTATTTTTTTTATGTTTTTTTCTTCTTCTAAGTCTATTTTATTCAAAAATATTACTGCTTTTAGTCCTAAATGGCTAGCAAAGGCTAATTGTTTATCTAAAAGTAATAAATCTGGTTTTGGCATTTTCATAGAAACTACTAATATTAATTGAGTTAAATTTGCCATTTTAGGTCTTTTTAGTTCATTTTTTCGCTTGTAAATTTGTTCTATTACACCCTCTTTTTTATTTTCATCTGTTACTTTTATTTCTACATAATCTCCCACTAATGGGCTAACTTTTTCTTTTTTAAGTTTTCCTCTTGCTAAACAATTATATGTTTCATTTTTTATACTAACTTGATATAAATTTGAACTGGTACAAGTAATTATTCCCTTTGACATGTATTCTCCTTATTTAAATAAGTGTCAGTTTTAAAAACTTTTTAAACTGACACTTGTAATTAATTTTTATTGTATAATAAGTTCTGGATTTTCTACTGATAAGTTAAATTGTTTCATCGTTTCCATAGTGTCATCTATCCATACTTTAACTGTTACTGTTCCTTTTCCATAAACATCTACAATAATATTAGTTTCATCTTTACGATGTTCTGTAGAATGTATATTTTCATCATTTACTGTTATTTTTACATTAACAGTTGGATTTATTTCATTTCCTTCTTCATCTAATTCAATAGTAGCTCTGCTACCTAATAATGATTGTAAATTTAATTTAATAATACCTGTTTTTATATCTTCTATTCTATTTACAGTTATAGTAATTTTAGTTTTTTCATCTACAGTTTCTCCAGCTTCTATACTTTGTTTTAATACTTTTCCATCTGTTTTTGACATATCTTCTTCATACACAACTACTGTTTCTAGTTTTGACAATTTTTCTCTAGCATCTTCTTCTGTATCTCCTATTACATATGGTACTACTATTTGTTCAATTCCAGTGCCAATACTTACATACAATTTTACTGTATCTCCTGCATTTAGTTCTGTTCCTTCTTCAATATCTTGTTTTATAACAATTCCTTCTTCAACAGTTTTACTTGTTTCTTCTATTTTTTCAACTTTCAAATTTAATTCATTTACTAATTTTCTTTCCGCTTCTTCAAAACTCATTCCAACTACTTTTTCCATAGTTACTTTTTGAGTACCTTTACTTACCCATATTTTTACTGTACTGTTTTCTTTAACTTTATATCCTTCTATATAAGGTGGCTCTTGTGAAAAGATTTCTCCTTCTTCTACTTCACTATTAAACTCTTCCACTTTTTCTATGTTTAATTTAGTTTCTTCTAATATTTGACTTACTTCATTTACATTTTTTCCTACAAAATTAGGTAAATCAACGTCTTTTGGTAAACCAGCTTTTAATATTAACTGTACCCCAAAAAATCCTGCTAGTGGTAATAATATTATTAAAAGTATTATAATAACTGTAATCCATATTTTTTTTGCTGTTGGATGTTGTTCAAAGTATTTAGCTAGTTTGCCTTTTTTTCTAATATTTTCCTCTCTCATATTTTCTGTTTTTTCCTCTCCTAAAACTGGAATTCTTTGAATATATTGTAATTTTTCTGCATTTCTTATTACGAATTCACCTTCTAGATTTTTTAATGACTTATTTAAATTTTTT
>CALXQH010000042.1 GCA_944390525.1 uncultured Clostridia bacterium
AACTAAATATAGATATAAAAGCATTAGAATTAAAAAAAGCTAATTTAGAAAGAAAGATAAAAAATGCAAATATTTATTTAAATGAAATAGAATTACATAAAAAAAGTATTTTTGAATTTTGGAAATTCAGTAATAAAGATGAATTACCAAGTTTAAATGAAGGAGAAGAAGAAAATAATATTCAAAATGAGAAAATAAAAAAGATATTTGATTATGAAGAAGATTTTGAAGATTTTGGTAAAAAAGTAGATGAAATTCAAAGAAGAAAACTTTCTAAAAATGAAGAAGAAGGTATATTTGCCGTTAAACAAGCTATAATGTCTTGTAAACTTTTAAATAAACTAAAAAAAGATAAACTAGAAGAAAAACAATACAAAATTTTACAAGATGAATTAGAACGATTACAAAATAATTATAAAAAAGATGTAGAATTTGAAAAAACAAAAGATTTTGATATTTTTGGTAATATATTTGATGATAAAGCAAAAATTATAAATAATAAAAAACATAGAGAAAATGAAAGAGATAAATATAAAATATTAAATATAAAATCTCAAACAGAACTTAGTATATATATTGATAACTTAAGAAATTACCTAAAATTAATAAAAGAAGCATTTTGTAAAATTTCATCATTATATGATATGCCAATATATTTATCTTCTTGTGAAGAATTAGATAAAACTAATTTAAATATATTTAATTTAAATGAAAATAATGCCGTTAAGCAAAACTTGGAAAAAGATAATATATATTTATATAAATTGAATATAAAAGAAGGCATGCCTATATTATATTATTCAAATATAATATTTTTTGAAAATATTAATCAAACATTACCACTAGGAATGGACTTATCAGATGAGGTATTAGTGGATCTAGAAAAATTTTTATTAGAAAAAGTTAACGAAGAAGAATTTAAATATAATTATTTGAAAGATGAGTTTACAAATAAAATAGTAAATATAAAACTAATAGAATATAAATTAAAACTTAAATAAATACCATACAGCAACAACAAACAAGCTATTTAAACGAAAATAGTTTGTTTGTTATTTAATTAATTTATAATATAATAATTTCTTTAGTTGCTAGAATTAATACCATAAGTTCCAATTACAGGATCTTTAAAAAATCCGATTCTTAAAGGAAAATAAGTAAAAAATATAAAAGAAAATAAAATTATACACAAAATTACTATAGATATTATTTTATTACATAAATAATTAGGATTTATTTTTTTATAAGCTAAATATTCTCCTAATAATATTGCAACAAAAAAACTACCAATATCTAAAACAGCAAAATTTTTCCCTATAATTCCTGTATAGCTATAAAAAAATACAGTAATAAAAGTAATTGCTACAAGTATTCCAAAAGTTTTAGCACATAAATAGTTAGGAACACTATCTTTGAAATAAAAATAACCTATTATTGTAGTTATTAACATTGGAAAAAATACTAATTTTAAGTGTTCCCATACGCTTTCATTAACAGCACTAAAAGCAGCTACAAAATAATTATTTTCTGACCATTGAAAAGTAAAGTGAAGTAACGTTCCTAAAATTATAGCAAATATTACAGAAACTATTTGAAATTGTAAAAATGATTTTTGTTTTTTCATGTTAATCCTCCTATAGTATTTATATGAAAAAAACAATACAAATATAATATAAACTTAATTAAAAAATAATTTATAATTTTTTTATATGAATAATGGAATGTACTAATTTTAGTACATTCCATTATAGAGGATCTAAAACACTGTTATTACTTTGTCTTCTTTTTCAAGACAGATGAGATTCCCATCATCTGTAAGCACAGCCCTTTTATAATTGTTGTTCTTCATGAACCTATAAAAGGTTGACTTCTTACCCGAATACTTCCTTACCTCCTTTAGCGTAAAACACCTACCGTAAAACACATATGGCGAAATGTTGTATCGAGCAAATTTAACGGTTTCTCCATCTATGACTTCTTCTTTTCTGTCAAAAAACCGGTAACCACTTGCTCCTACAGGAATACTGCCATATAGATCATTTCTTTCAGCAATTTCCATTTCTACTGGGCCTACAGGAGGCTCGCTGGTGTAAAAAAACTCGATGTAATGCTTTATCATTTAAAATCCTCCTTGCTATTTCTAGCTTTTTGTTACATACTGATATTACAGTATATATTAAATTATACCATATTTATTAAAAATTTTCAAATTTAATTGCCCTCATCTTTAATATTATTTCTCTTTAAAATGATATTTTCTTGAAAAAAAATCAATCTCTTTTTACTGATTGATTTTTGTATTTATATATTTAATTTAGTTTAAACAGATTGAGTATTGGTGTCGATGGTGGGAATCGAACCCACATGGATGTTATCCGCAGGTTTTTGAGACCTGTGCGTCTGCCTATTCCGCCACATCGACATATACTTTATATATAATACCAAAAAAAAAGTAAAATATCAAGTAAATTTAATTTTATTTAAGTATATTTACAAAAAATTAAGGAAATACTAAAAATAATAAACTTTTTTAAGAAGGTGTATTTTTATGATTAATTTTAGAACAGATTTAGCTTTAGAAAGACGTGACTTATATAAAAAGGCTAATAATATTGCTAACGAAGTAGAAGGATTAGAAACACAAGAAGAGAATGTAAGTGAAGATATTAAAATTACTAGAGTAAAAGTATTAAATGATAATGGAGAAAAGGCAATAGGAAAAAAGAAAGGTAATTACATTACAATAGATATTAAAAATTTAAAAATTGCATCACAAGATGATATACAAAAGGCTTCTGAAACGTTAACAAGAGAATTAAAAATTTTAATAGGAAATTTAGCAGGAGAACAAGAACCTATATTAGTTGTAGGATTAGGTAACTTATATGTTACTCCAGACGCTTTAGGTCCTAAAGTAGTACAAGAAGTTGATATTACAAGACATTTACTAACATATATGCCAGATGCATTAGATAAAAATACAAGACCTGTTAGTGCTGTATCTCCGGGAGTATTAGGAACAACAGGGATTGAAACATTAGAAATATTAAAAGGAATAGTTGAAAATATTCAACCTAAATTATTGATTGTAATTGATGCTCTAGCCTCTAGAAGTATAGAAAGAATAAGTAATACAGTACAAATAGCAGATACAGGAATTATACCTGGAGCAGGAGTAGGAAATCAAAGAAAAGAATTAACTATTGAAACATTGGGAATACCAGTTATTGCTATAGGAGTTCCAACTGTTGTAGAAGCAGCAACAATAGCCGCAGATAGTTTAGATTTATTTATACAAAAAGTACAAAAAGAGGCTAAATCTAATGAATTTTTAAATCAATTACAAGAAGAAGATAAATATGAAATGATTAAAGAAGTATTAGCACCTGAAGAATATAATTTTATTGTTACCCCAAAAGAAATTGATGATTTAATAGAGAATATGAAAGATGTTATTGCAAGAGGTATTAATTTTGCAATAAACTAAAATAAATTAAGGAGATTTGCTTTTTTTCAAATCTCCTTAATAATTTTATTTTTTATTGCTCATTTCTTCTAATGCTAAAAGAGCTTCCCAACGTTTATCAACTTCTTTTTGAAATTCTTCAATCATCCATTCATTTCCAGTTTTAAACATATGTTTAAAACGTTTTTGTGGTTTTAAGAACTCTTCTATAGGAAGTTTTTTAGCAGGTTTATAATTAATTATATATTTTTCATTAATAACTTCATACAAAGGCCAATAACAAGTTTCAACAGCTAATTTATTTATTTGCATTAACATATCTGTTGGATAACCCCAACCTCTAGGGCAAGGAGCTAATACATTCAAGAAACAAGGACCTTCTGTATAAATGGCTTTTTCAGCTTTTTCATATAAATCCTTAAAATTAGCATAAGCTATAGTTTGAGCAACATATGGTAAATGATGTGCTGCCATAACTTCTGTTAAATCTTTTCTGGATTGCATTTTTCCAGGAATAACTTCTCCTGCTGGTGATGTAGTAGTATCTGCAAATTTTGGAGTTGCAGAAGAACGTTGAATACCTGTGTTCATATAAGCTCCATTATCATAACAAACATAAACCATATCGTGTCCTCTTTCCATAGCACCAGATAAGCTTTGAATTCCTATATCATAAGTACCACCATCTCCACCAAATGCAATAAATTTTGTGTGTTTATCGGCAGGAAGTTTTCCTTGTTTTTTTAATGAACGATAAGCTGCTTCAACGCCACTACAAGTTGATGCTGCATTTTCAAAAGCAGTATGAATAAATGAATCTGTCCAAGATGTATATGGATATATAAAGCTTGAAACTTCCATACATCCAGTAGCGTTGCTAATTACTGCATGATCTTCAGGTTTTAAAGCTCTTAAAATCATACGAGTAACAGGAGGTGCTCCACATCCAGCACACATTCTATGACCTGATGTAAATCTAGAAGGCCTATTTGCAATTACTTCTTTTAAATTATATGCCATATTACTCATCTCCTTTTCTTAATCCAACATAACGATAAGGATTATCAATTTCTCCAGTTTTAACTATTTTTTGTAAATAATCAAAAACTTCATTTATATCTTTAGCAGTAGTATCTCTACCACCTATACCATAAACATAACTTACGGCAGGAACTTGCTTTTTAGCAGTGTACATACTAGATGTAACATCTTCAAACAAAGCTCCTCCCATAGCATTTAAAGAATCTGCTTTATCCATTATTGCAACTGCTTTTAAATTACCTAAAGCTTCAGCAATTTCTTTTGCTGGAAAAGGTCTAAAAACACGAACTTTTAACATACCAGCTTTAATACCTTTTTTTCTTAATTCATCTACAACTGTTTTAGTAGTACCTGCAGTTGAATTCATACAAACAACTGCAATCTCAGCATCTTGCATTTTATATTCTTCAAAAAAAGAGTATTTTCTACCAGTCATTTTTTCAAAATCTTTGGCTACATCTAAAATAACTTTTTTAGCTTTTCTCATAGCTTCAGCTTGTTGATATTTATGTTCAAACAAATATGCTTGTAAGTCTAAAGGACCTATTGCTATTGGCTCCTCAGAATTTAGTAAATAATGTTCAGGTTCATATTTACCTACAAAAGTTTTAACTTTATCATCTTCTATTAATTCAATATTTTCAATAGAATGTGATGTAATAAAACCATCTTGACATACCATTAAAGGTAACAATACATCTTTATTTTCAGCTATACGATGAGCCATAATTAAATTATCATAAGCTTCTTGATTGTTTTCAGAAAAGAGCATAATCCATCCACTATCACGAACTCCCATTGCATCTGAATGATCATTGTGAATATTCAAAGGGCCAGATACTGCACGATTTACTAAACTCATAACTATAGGAAGTCTTAAACTAGATGCAATATATAGCATCTCCCACATATAAGATAAACCATTAGCAGAAGTAGCAGTCATTGCTCTAGAACCAGCTGCTTCTGCACCAACACAAGCACTCATAGCACTATGTTCACTTTCAACAGCCACAAATTCTGTATCTACTGTACCATTACTAACAAAAGTAGAAAAATATTGTGGTATTTCAGTTGAAGGCGTTATAGGAAAAGCAGCTACAACATCAGGATTAATTTGTTTCATAGCTATTGCAGCAGCTTCATTTCCACTTAATCTTTCTCTAATTGACATTTTTATTCTCCTTTTTATTTAATTTATTTCATTTCTATTGCGCCAAAAGGACAAACCTTTGCACAAACTCCACAACCTTTGCAATAATCATAATTAAAGTCACTACGTAATCCATCTTTATTTACTGGAATAGCATCATCTGGACAAACAGGAAAACATAAACCACATTGTTTACACTTTTCAGATAAATAAACAGGCTTAATACTTCTCCAGTCACCAGTTTTAAATTTTAAAGCATTACCAGCCTCATAAATATTACCACCTATAGTCATATCACTAGCAGGAGTGTTTTTATTAATCATTTTTACCATCCTTTCTTTTTATTATTAAGGCGAGCTATTTTTATATTTTTTTTACTTCTTTTAAAGCCATTTCTAAAGCTTTCATATTGCCTTCAATAACTTCAGGTTTTTTAGCAAATTTATGTTTAAAAGAACCTTCCATATCTTTTAGAAAATCTTTTTCTTCAATAACTCCTGATACTTTTACAACCGCTGCAAGCATAGGGGTATTTGGAAAATATTTACCCAAAGTTTCTATAGATATTTTTCGTACATCAATAGTATAAATATCTCCAGAATAACCTTTAAGCAAAGACTTTAATTCATCTCCATTTTTAGTAGTATTAATAATTATAGCGCCATTTTGATTTAAACCAGCTGTTACATCTACAGCAGTTAGCAAACTATCATCTACAACTACAACATAGTCAGGATTATAAATATTACTATGAATACGAATAGGATCGTTACTAATGCGGTTATAAGCTGTAAGAGGAGCACCCATTCTTTCGGGACCATATTCTGGAAAGCCTTGAATGTATTTTCCAGTATTAAAAGCAGCATCTGCTAATAAAAGAGAAGCTGTTTTAGCACCTTGACCGCCTCTACCATGCCATCTAATTTCTACTAAATTATCCATAAGCACTTTTCCTCCTTTTTTATTTTACAATTAATATTCTATTCTTAAATATACCCAATGTCAAGAAATATAAATACTAATATTATAACAAATTTAAATATATATTATAATTCACATCGTACTAGTATATAATACTATAAATATGTTAGTTTATTCGCATAACATTCCTACGTAAGAAAAAGTAAGCCAATTTTACGCAGTTTTATTACAGTGTAAAATTGGCTAACTCTTTCTAACTCGTCATTCTTCGAACCACTTGTATGCTCTAAACTAACATATTTATAGTCTTTATAATATGTAAATTGTAACAATATATTTGTAAAAAAATAAAAAAATGAGTATAATAAGAAAAAATATTAATAAAGGAAAATTTAAAATGCAAGATATGTTAGAAATAGCAGAAAAAATAAATAAAGAAGGTGGACAATTATATTTAGTAGGTGGAGCTGTTAGAGATAAAATTTTAAATAAACAAATAACAGATGAAGATTACTGTGTAACAGGAATTACAGCAGAAAAATTTATACAGTTATTTCCACAAGCAAAAGTACAAGGAAAAAGCTTTCCTGTATTTATTTTAAACAATAAAGAAATTGCTCTGGCAAGAAAAGAAACAAAAATAGGAAAAGGACATAAACAATTTCAATTTAATATATCTTCTAATATTTCTATACAAGAAGATTTAGCAAGAAGAGATTTAACTATAAATAGTATAGCCCAAAATGTGCTAACAAAAGAAATAATAGATCCTTTTAATGGGATTAAAGATATAAAAAATAAAATTTTAAGAAGAACTACTCAAGCTTTTTTAGAAGATCCTTTAAGAGTATATCGTACAGCAAGATTTGCAGCCACATTAGAATTTACAGTAGAAGAACAAACTTTAAAAGCAATGGAAAAGTTAAAACCCGAGCTAAACACACTATCAAAAGAAAGAATATTTATTGAATTAAAAAAAGCTTTAGCTAGTAACAAACCATCAATATTTTTTGAAGTGTTAAAACAAGCTAATGTATTAGATATACATTTTAAAGAAATCTATAATTTAATAGGAAAAATACAACCTAAAAAGTATCATCCAGAAGGAGATAGTTATAATCATACTATGATAGTAGTAGATAAAAGTGCAAAATTAACCAACAATCTAGCTATACGTTATAGTTGTTTAGTACACGACCTAGGTAAAGGTATAACACCAAAAGAAATATTGCCACATCATTATGGACATGATGAAAAAGGTGTAAAAATAGTAGAAGAATTTAGTAATAAAATAGGGGTGCCAAACTCTTGGAAAAAATGTGGAAAAACAGCAGCTAAATGGCATATGAAGGCTGGCATATTTGAACAAATGACACCAGCTAAAAAGATAGAATTAATAGAAAATTTAGCAAATTCTATGTTAGGGCTAGAAGGAATGAAAATAGTTGTAGCTTGTGACAAAGACAGAAAAGATAGTATAATTACATTTGATACAATAGGAAAACAATGTTTAACTCAAATAAATGGAGAATTTATTAATAAAAAATATCCGAATATTAAAGGGGAAGAATTTGGTAAAAAATTACATCAAGAAAGAATAAATTGGATAAAGAAAAATAATTGACAATAATTTGTTTTTACATTATTATATAAATAAAGAAAAAATAAAAGGATAGTGAAATATATGCAAAAGAAAAGTACTTTTAAAAGTTCTAAAGGTGTAATATCTATATATGTTGGAATTAGCATAATAACATTTATAATTATACTAACAGCCATATATACCGTTGCAGTATCAGTAAGAAAAAATCAAATAAAAACATTAATAAAAATAAAAGAAGTATATGAACAAGATAATACAAAAATAGCTAGTATATATGAAGAACAAAAACGACTATTATTAGAAAAATTAGATATAGGTTCAACAATTAATTATAATCCAGAAGGAGCATATAACTGGCAAGCTAAATATTGCTCATCCAATAAAACAGAAACAACAGATGATATATTATTAGAAAGTGGGACAGGAAAAAGTTTTAACATAACAACTTGGAAAATATTTAGTATAGACAGAGAAACAGGAAAGATTGAATTGATACCTTCCGCACCAACCAGTGGTTATGTATATTTAGGCGAGGCACAAGGATATAACAATGCTGTAAAATTATTAAATGATGCTTGTAGTGATTTATATGGGAATGAAGAAAAAGGAATACGAGCAAGAAGTATAAATATAGAGGATATAGAAAAATGCATGACAGATACAGCTTTAAAAGAAGCACATAATTATAATAATGGATATGTTACATATGGAGAACAATTAAATAGTGCATTTTTAACACATAAAAATTATCCAGTAATATATAAAGAAGAAATAAAATCAGTAATAAATGAAATAGAAAAAACAAGTGGACTGAATTTAAGTGAACAAAAAAGATTTATAGAAAGGACTGAAGGAACTTCAACAACAAGTAATATAGGAGTTATAACAACAGCAACAAGTATACAACCATATCAAACTTATTGGGAAAAAAAGAATGTATGTGACGATACTACTTTTTTTAAAGATAAATATTTAGAATTATTATTTCCAAATGGAGCAAGTACACCTACATATTGGATAGCAAGTCGTTATGTACACGATTTAACAGATCAATCAGGTTATGCTTGTTTTGGAATAAGAATTGCATCTACAGGAGATATAAGAGGAACCACAATAAGAAATTCCGGATCTTTTGTGACTAATTATTCTCTTAGATTATTTCCTGTAGTTACGCTAAACATCAGTAATATAACATATGATGCAACAAAAGGTTATATAGTAAAGCAAGAAAATAATGAAACTGAAGAAGAACCAGAAGTACCAACCGGACCAAATGGCAAACCATTGTTAAGTGCTGTAACAGAGATACAATATGAAAAAAATATAGAGGCAGAAGATAAATATGGAAATATAGTAATGGTACCAGCAGGATTTAAAGTAGTAGAAGGCTCAGCAGGAGAAGAAATAAGCGTACCAAATGGAGTAGTAATAGAAGATGTAGCAGGTAACCAATTTGTATGGATACCAGTAGGAACAGTGTATAAAAACACAGAAAAAACTCAAACAAGTGTAATAGAATTAGGTAGATATACATTTGATGAAACAAATGGAACACCAACAATACAGCAAGCAGCATTTGCAGGAGACAATCCAAGTAAGCCAACTCAAACTTATGCTGATTTAGATGTCATAACTACAAATTATGACTATCAAGAATTAACAGAATCACGAGAGGGGTCAACTACTGGAAAACTTCATCAAAATGCTACAGCTAAAAACTTAGCAAAATTTGTAGAAAGTGTAGGGATAAATGGAGGATATTATCTAGCAAGGTATGAAGCAAGTTATGGAAGTGGATATAATAACAGTGGAAGTGATGACATAGCAAAATATTTAAATGCAAAACCATTATCAAAGCCATCAACAGCAAATAGTACAAGTAGTATGAATTATAATCCAGAAACATTGTGGAATTTTATAACGCAAATAAATGCATCAAAAGTAGCAAGAAATATGTATGCAGAAAATAAAGATATAGAAGGAAATACAGTAGGAGTAGAAAGTGATTTAGTAAATAGTTATGCATGGGATACAGCAATAGTGTTTATACAAGAAATGGGAATATATAATTATGCTAATAAAACAGATGAAAATGGAACATTAAAAAATACAGGACCAACAGGAGTGGGAGATATAGCTTGTAATATATATGATATGGCATCAAATTGTCATGAATGGACGACGGAAGAAAATATATCGGATACTGGTAGTCCGTGGAGTTGTCCTTTTGTTTGGAGAGGTGGTAGTTATGATGATAGTCATGGTTACACAGCATATTATAGAGGAGCTATTCATATTTTTGCTGTTGAAGATTATTATTCTTTTCGTCCGTTACTTTACATAAAGTAGTAACAAACATTACAGGTGGTAATCATAGGAAAGGGAATAATTTATCTTAAAAGACAAAGTTTTTATAACTTTGTCTTTTTTAGTATTAAAATTAATTATTATATGTTTACCTGCAGTTTATTAAACTCAAATATTGTACAAAAACTATTGATAATAAATGACATTTTATAAAAATATAAATAATGTAAAAATGTATCAGAAAAAACAATATTAGAGAGTTTTAACTATAAAAAATAAAATAAAAAAATTAATTACTACTTTATAATATTAAACATTGCTTTTTATTAAAATTTATTATATAATAAAGCCATTAAAATTGCATTTTTAATTTGTATTTTATGTACAAAAATTTAAGGAGGAAAAAATGGGAGA
>CALXQH010000043.1 GCA_944390525.1 uncultured Clostridia bacterium
ATATACTATTTATATTTTTTAAAATTACTATTGCATTTTTAAAAAAAGTATAGTAATATATTTTCCAAGAGGTACAAAAAATGACAAATTTTTTTAGGTATAAAAATAAATTAAAAACAAAATTAACAATTAACAAAATTGCTATTCTTACTATTTTTATTTTATTTTTACCTATTATATATAGTTTAAAAACTTTAAAACACTAATATTTTCTATTAGTGTTTTTTGTTATTTTAAAAACACTATATAAATTTGTTATAAGTACAAAATAAAATAAAGGGAGGATTTATTTATGAATGAAAGCAAAATGATTTTAGACGTAAATGAAAAACCAAAAATTGCAAAATGGATTATACTTGCAATTCAACATGTATTTGCTATGTTTGGAGCTACTATTTTAGTACCAATATTAGTGAATTCTGCAGCAGGAGAAACAGTACTTACAATACCTGTAGCATTAGTAACATCAGGAATAGGAACTTTAATTTATATATTATGCACAAAAGGAAAATCGCCAGTTTATTTAGGCAGTTCTTTTGCTTTTATTGCTCCAATTACAGCTGCTTTTATAAAAGGTGGAATTTCTGGAGCAATGACAGGAATTATGGTAGTAGGCTTAATTTATGTAATAGTAGCAATAATTATTAAATTTACAGGAAAGGAATGGCTTCACAAAGTTTTACCACCACTTGTTATAGGACCAATGATTATGATTATTGGTTTAGGATTAGCTCCAAGTGCAATATCTCAAATAGGTTTATCAACAGGAACTTCTATTGAATGGAAAGGAGTACTTGTTGCAGTAGCTTCATTTTTAGTAACAGCAATTATTATGACAAAAGCTAAAGGATTTTTAAAAATAGTTCCATTTTTAGTAGGAATTGTATCAGGATATATATTATCAATATGCTTAGGATTAGTAGACTTTACACCTATAGCAGAAGCAGGATTTTTTAGTATGCCAGAATTTATATTACCATTTAAAGACTATGCTTTAAACTTTGGAGCTATATTAACAATAGCACCTATTGCTTTAGTGACTATGGCAGAACATATAGGAGATCACACTGCCTTAAGTACTATAATAAATAAAGATTTGCTAAAAGACCCTGGTCTAGACAAAACATTATTGGGAGATGGTATAGCTACATTTGTTGCAGGACTATTAGGAGGACCTGCTAATACAACATATGGAGAAAACACATCAGTAGTAGGTATGACAAAAGTAGCTTCAGTTTGGGTAATTGGACTAGCAGCAATTATAGCAATAGGATTAGGATTTTTAGGAAAATTTACAGCAATAGTTTCTAGTATTCCTCAACCAGTTTTAGGAGGAGTTTCATTACTTTTATATGGATTTATAGCTGTAAATGGATTAAAAGTGCTTATTCAAAATCAGATAGACTTTGAAGAACCAAAAAATGTAGTGGTTGCATCTTCAATGTTAGTTTTAGGATTAGGAGGGGCAGCAATATCCATAATTAGTGGAGATTTATCAGTAACTATTTCAGGAATGAGCTTAGCAGCGGTAATTGGTATATTACTTAATATTTGCATACCTAAAAATAAAACTGAAAAAGAAAAAACAGAAAAAATTACAAAAAAGAAAGAAAAAATAAAAGCCTAAAATGAAAGGAGCTAGATATGGAAGTAGTAGAATTAACACATCCTCTAATAGAACATAAATTAGCAATTTTAAGAGATAAGAAAACAGGAACAAAAGAATTTAGAGAATTAGTAAGTGAACTAGCTATGTTTTTATGTTATGAAGCTATGTCAGAAGCTGAATTAGAAGAAGTAGAGATAGAAACACCTATAACAAGTTTGAAAACTAAAAAATTAAATGAAGATAAATATGCTTTTGTTCCAATATTAAGAGCAGGAATGGGAATGCTAGAAGGAATTACTAGAGTAATACCAAATGCAAAAATAGGACATATTGGAATGTATAGAAATGAAAAAACTTTTGAACCAGTGAATTATTATTTTAAAGTTCCAAAAGGAATAGAAAATAAAGAAGTAATTATATTAGATCCAATGCTTGCAACAGGGGGGTCAGCAGTAGATGCAATAGAATTATTAAAAGAAAAAGGAGTTACTAAAATAAAATTTTTAAGTATAATTGCTGCACCAGAAGGAATAAAAAGGGTACAAAAAGAACATCCTGATGTAAAAATTTATTGTGCACATATAGATGATCATTTAAATGAAAACAAATATATTGTTCCAGGCTTGGGAGATGCTGGGGATAGAATTTTTGGAACAAAATAAACAAAAAGTTATAAACTGGAGAATTAATATCTCCAGTTATTTTTATTATAAAATATTACAATTTTATTACAAAACAGAAAAAACATTTACTTTTATTATTAACTATAGTAATATAAATTCAAGTAATGATTAGTTTAATAAGAAATAAAAAATTAATAAAATAATAATTTTGGAGGGAGATATATAATGAAAATTACTAAAATTGAAGCTTTAGCCAACATTGCAAATGACATTAGAATAGGTATAATAGAACAAGTGTATAATGCTAATTCTGGACATCCTGGAGGTTCACTTTCGTGTGCGGATATATTATCAGTTTTATATTTTAATCAAATGAATATAGATCCTAAAAATCCAAATGCAAGAGAAAGAGATAGATTTGTACTATCAAAAGGACATTGCTCGCCAGCTTTATATGCAACACTTGCAAGAAAAGGGTATTTTAATAAAGAACTTTTAAAAGGATTTAGAAAAATAGAAAGCAATTTACAAGGACATCCAGATATGAAAAAAGTACCTGGAGTAGATATGACCACAGGTTCCTTAGGGCAAGGATTATCAGTAGCTGTAGGTATGGCTATTTCTTCTAAAATTAATCATGATGGATACAGAGTATATTGCCTATTAGGAGATGGAGAAATACAAGAAGGACAAATATGGGAAGCTGCAATGTCTGCTAGTAAATATAAACTAGATAATTTATGTGCTATAGTTGATTATAATCATTTACAAATAGATGGAAATATAGAAAATGTAGCTGGTTTAAAATACATAAGAGAAAAATTTGAAGCATTTGGCTTTAACATCATTGAAGTTGATGGCCATAATATACAAGAATTAATAGAAGCTTTTAATATTGCAAAACATAAAAAAGGGCTACCAAGTGTTGTAATAGCACATACTATAAAAGGAAAGGGAATATCTTTTATGGAAGAAAAAGCAGAATGGCATGGAAAAGCACCAAACAAAGAAGAATATGAACAAGCTATTAATGAACTTAAGTTACAACATATTATAGGATAAAATAATTTTATAAAATTAAAGAAAGGAAACATAGGTATTATGATTTTAGATAAAAAAATAGCAACACGTGAAAGCTTTGGAAAAGCTTTAGTGGAATTAGGAAAAAGAAATAAAGATGTTATTGTATTAACTGCAGATTTAGCAGGAGCAACTAAAACTAATCTTTTTGAAAAAGAGTTTCCAGAAAGATTTATAGATGTAGGAATATCAGAACAAAATATGATGGGAATAGCATCAGGACTAGCAACTTGTGGTAAAATTCCATTTGCAAGTACTTTTGCAATGTTTGCTGCAGGAAGGGCTTACGACCAAATAAGAAACGGAATAGCCTATCCTAATCTTAATGTTAAAATCTGTGCAACTCATAGTGGAATTACTGTAGGAGAAGATGGTGCAACACATCAAATGTTAGAAGATTTAAGTTTAATGAGAACTATACCTAATATGATAGTTTTATGTCCATCAGATGACACACAAACAAAATGGATAGTAAATGAAATTGCTAATATTAAAGGACCTGTATATTTAAGATTAGCTAGAGTTTCTACACCAGTTATATATGAACAAAATGAAATATTTGAAATAGGAAAAATGAAGCAAATAGGAGAAGGAAAAGATGCTACGATTTTTGCAACAGGAGTTATGGTTTCAGAAGCTATAAAAGCACAAGAAGAATTAGCAAAAGAAAATATAAATATACGTGTAATAGATGTACATACAATAAAACCTATTGACAGAAATATGGTTATAAAATGTGCTAAAGAAACAAAAAAATTAATTACTATTGAAGATCATAGTATAATTGGAGGTTTAGGATCTAGTATTTGTGAAATATTAACTGAAGAATATCCTTGTAAAGTAATAAGAATGGGAATACAAGATCAATTTGGAAAATCAGGAAAAGCAGAGCAGTTAATAAAATACTTCAAAATTGGATACGAAGAAATTATGGAAAAAGTAAAAAATGGTTAGTTATAAGAAAAACAATATATATCAAACTTAAGAAAAATTAGAGGGAATTATTATGAAAAATGAAAAAAAGAAAATGATGCAATATATCAATCAACTAGATGATAAAAAATTAAAAAAAGCAGAAAGAGCTTCAAAAACGATTACAATTACACTTAGCACTATTATATTTATTATTACTGCCATTATTATTTTTTTCTTTTCAATAATTGCTTCTTTTTTCTATAATGAAATCTATTTAGTTTTTTCACTTGGCAAAGAGCAGTTTGTTAAAAAACTAGAAATAAAATATAATCAAAAAATTGAAATTCTAAATGCTAATTGTGATGAATATGGAAATGGAACGTATATCTTAAAAACTCAAAAAGAACCTAAAATAGAATTCTACGCTGTAAAGGGATTATATAACAATTTTGAAACTGATTATGAAGATAGAATGTTAATTTATTATATAGAAAATGAGAAAAATCCACTTTTCAAAAATATAAAATTAACTAAACAAGAAGAAGCATCCAGTTATTATAAAAATTTTAAGCTCTTAAGATGTAAAACCTATTTTCCTATTGAAAAATACGAGCAAATAGATGAAGCAAGTAAAAATTTATATCAAATACAAGAGTTTATGGAAAAAAATACAAATGAATTTAGTACATTAACATATTTAAAAATAGGGGAATATATAAGCCCAGTAAAGTACAATACTATTAATTCCCCAGAAAACGGAATATACCAAGAAAAATATGAATATTACTGGTATCTTATAAATTCTAAAGGAGATACTAAAGCAATACCTAAAAATGATATAGAAAAGCTAAAATATCCAAGGCAATTAGATGTATATGCTAATGAAAATAGAGTAATAGATATGGATAATAGTGGTTATGGAATGATATTTTACTTAACAGCAAACTATAACTTAGAAAAACAAACTTATGAAGTAGATGCTAGAAAAATGATTATTAATAATTTAAGCTATTTTAAAATGCTAAGTAATAACAATCACAAAGATTTTAAATTTACATATAAAAACAAGAAATATGGTGTTTCTTTTAGAAATGATGATACAATTATAGGAAATAACTTACCGTGGATTTCAGAAATTTCATATTTTACAGAACTATTAGGAGTAGAAATAAAATATGATTTAGATGCTAAGATTGTAAATTTTATATTATAATTTATGAAAAAATATTTAAGAAAACTTTGAAAATTATACAAGAATTTAACAATTAATATATGATTTGAATTTTTAAAATGTAAATTTTTTGTGAATTTTTACAAAAAGAAAAAAACTCATAAAAGCAGAAATTTTGCTTATTTTCAGCAAAAATATTCTGCTTTTTCCAAAAAAAACTATTGCAAATAATATAATTTATTGATATGATTAAAGAGTATAAAAAATGGACTAATAAAATTAAATGCAAGGAGCTATAAAATGATTGAATTTAGAAATGTAAGTAAAACTTACAATACTGGAACAGAAGCTGTACACAATGCTAATTTTACTATAGAAAAAGGAGAATTTACATTTTTAGTAGGAAGTTCTGGTTCTGGGAAATCTACATTAATAAAACTAATATTAAAAGAAGAAGAACCAACTAAAGGAAACATTATTATAAACGGAAAAGACACTACATTTTTAAAACCTAAAAGGATACCTTTTTTAAGAAGAAGTATGGGCGTGGTTTTTCAAGATTTTAGATTATTACCAGACAGAACGGTTTATGATAATGTTGCATATGCAATGTATATTGTAAGAGCTACACCAAGACATATAAGAAGACAAGTACCTATGGTTTTATCTTTAGTAGGATTAGGAAATAAAGCTAAAATGTATCCTAATGAATTATCTGGTGGAGAACAACAAAGAGTAGCATTAGCAAGAGCATTAGTAAACAATCCTTCTATGTTGATTGCAGACGAGCCTACTGGTAATTTAGACCCTGAAACAGCTAGAGATATTATGATGCTATTGGATGATATTAATAGAAGAGGAACAACTGTTGTAGTTGCAACACATGCAAGAGACATTGTAGATGAAATGAAAAAAAGGGTTATACAGATTGAAGAAGGCAATATTATAAGAGATGATAGAAGGAGTGGATATAGCGGTGAGATATAGTATATTTGGTTATTTAATAGGAGAGGGCTTTAGAAATGTATTAAAAAACAAAAAGTCTACAATAGCATCGTTAATTATAATGTGTGCCACCATGTTTATATTTGGAATTTTCTTTGCAGCAGTTCAAAATATAAATCATATTACTCAAACTATTGAAGAACAACAGGGAATGGAAGTATTTATTTACGATGAAGCAACAGAAGAACAAAAAACAGAATTAAGAAATAAAATTAGAAGCATAGAGTATGTTAATACAATTACAGAAAAAACAAAAGAACAAGCATTAGAATCTATGCAAACAATGTTTAAAGATAAAAAATTTTTATTATCTACATATGATGGTGAAAATCATCCATTTAAAGCATCTTTTGTAGTAACATTAACTGATTTAACAAAAGCTGAAGAGGTAAAAAATATAATTGAAACTTCAGAAATTGTATCAAATATTGAAATTAGATCAGATACTATAGAAGCATTAATAAAAATAGCAGATGGAATTAAATTTGTTACAAGTATTATATTAGTTATTTTAATACTTATTTCAATATTTATTATAACAAATACTATAAAATTGACAGTACATGCTAGAAGGAAAGAAATTTCTATTATGAAATATGTAGGAGCAACTAATGGATTTATTAGATGGCCATTTATGGTAGAAGGTATGATAATTGGAATTATATCAGTATTACTTTCATTATTGATATTGGGAGGTTGCTATAACATAATAACAACTCAAATAGAACAAGCTATGATAAATATAACTTTAGATATACCATTATTAACTTTTCAAGAATTATTTAAGACTCTACTAACAGTATACTTAATATTAGGGCTAGGAATAGGAGCTTTAGGTAGTGCAATTTCAATGAAAAAATATCTAGAAGTATAAGGAGAAATAAAAATGAAACGAAAAATTATATCTGTTTTTTTAATTATAGTTTTATTACAAATTATAGTATTAAACGTATTTGCAGCTACTCAATCGGATTTAGAAGATGCAAAAGATAAACTAAATGCAGCAAAAGATACTAACAAAGAACTTACTGCTGAAAAAGATACTGTACTCAATGAAATATCTGAACTTGAAAATACTATTGAAAAATATGAAGCAGAAATAGAAGAACTAAACAAAAATATTTCAAAAATGGAAGAAAATATTAAAGAAAAAAATAAAGAAATTGAAAAATTACAAAAAGACTTTGAAGAAAAGAAAAAATTGCTAGAAGACAGACTAGTAGCAATATATGAAGAAGGAAGAATAACTTTTTTAGATGTTTTATTGGCATCAGAAAATATTTGGGACTATATTTCAATGAGTTCAAAAGTTCAACAATTAACAGAATTTGACAATGAACAAATGGATATAGTAGAAAAACAAAAAGAAGAAGTAGAAAAAGCAAAAAAAGAATTAGAATCTCAACAAGAAGAATTAGCCAGTCAAAAGAAAGAAGTAGAAGAAAAACAAACTAAAATAAAAGTTGCAAAAGTTAGTAAAGAAGCAAAACTTTCTAGTTTAACAGCAGAGCAAAAGAAATTACAAGAAGAAATTGATAAATATAATAAAGAAGTTGAAAGAATAGAAGAAGAAATTGCAAAAGCAGCACAAAATGCAAGTGGAGAATATACAGGCAATTTTAATGGTACTTTAAGTTGGCCTTTATCTTCTTCTTGCAAATATTATAACAATATAACATCTTACTTTGGGTATAGAGAACAACCTGTAGCAGGAGCAAGTACATATCATAGAGCTATAGATATAGGAGTACCAATAGGAACTGCTGTATATTCTGCAGGTGATGGATATGTTATGACAAAAGGTTATTCTAGTGTTAGAGGTTACTATGTAATGATAAAACATGCTGATAACTTATATACATTTTATCAACATCTAAGTAGTATACTAGTATCTCAAGGTCAAACTGTAAAAAGAGCTCAACAAATAGCAAAAAGCGGAAATACAGGAATTGGTTCTGGACCACATTTACATTTTGAAGTTCGTACAAGCCCTTATTATGGTAGCGAAGTCAATCCATTAAATTACGTACATTGGTAAAATTTAAATTAAAAAAGAAAGGAGAATGCTAAAATATGAAAAAAAATAAAATTATAAGTATTCTCCTTATTATTATATTTATAACTAATACACAAATAATTTCATTTGCTAATGAAATAAATAATGAAACTACAGCAAATGAAATTAATCTTGAAACTAATAATATTGAAGAATTAACAAGTCAAAAAGAACAAGTAGAAGAAAAAATAGATAAAGCAAATATTGAATTAGAATATGTTCAAACAGAGATGTCAGAAACTCTTATAAAAATACAAGAGTTAGATGATAAAATAAGAAATTATGAAAACGAAAATACAGAACTTGAAAAAAAAATAAAAAATTTAGAAGAATCTATAAAACAAACTACAGAACAGTTAAATATAGTAACAGAAGATTATAATAAAAAAGACTTACAGTTAAGAGAAAGGCTGGCAGCTTTATATGAGGCAGGACCTATTTCTTATTTAGATGTTTTACTATCTGCAAAAAGCTTATCTGAGTTCTTATCAATGTATTATAAAATGGTAGAAATAGCTGAGTATGATAATAACTTAATGAATATAGTTTTAGCAGAAAAAGAAGAAATAGAACAAGCAAAACAAAAGTTAGAAAAAGAATCAGAAGAATTTAAAAATTTGAAAATTAAAGCAGAGCAAAATACTATAGTTTGTAAAAATACTAAAACGCTACAAGAAGGATATGTAAAACAACTATCTGATAATGAAAAACAATTAAATGAAAAAATTTCTGAATATAAAAATGAAACCGAACTAATAGAAGCTAAAATTAGAGAAATAAGCATAGTAAATGGTGAATTTAGCATACAAAATACAGGTGGAATAATGATTTGGCCTATAGCAATGCAGGGAACAGCAATAACATCATATTATGGAACAAGAGAACATCCTATTGCAGGAGTTGTAAGATTTCACCAAGGTATAGACATAGGAAATGTTGGATTTGGAGCTCCAGTAGTATCAGTTCTAGATGGAGTAGTTACATATGCAGGAGAGCTAGGATCTTATGGAGAATGTGTAATAGTTTATCATGGTGAAGGAATTACAACATTATATGCACATGGTCAAAAAGTACTAACTCAAATAGGTGCTCAAGTAAAACAAGGAGATGCTATAATGCAAACAGGTTCTACAGGAAATTCAACAGGACCTCACTTACATTTTGAAGTTAGAGTTAATGGTAGTACAACTAATCCACTAAACTATGTAAAAGAGCCATAAAATAAACATATTTATAATTTATTTAAATATAATATAAAAAAAAGAAAAGAGGAAATTAATAGTATGGAAAATAACAATGGACAAAAAATTTATAAGCTAACTATGCTTATATTAATAATTATAATAATAACATCTTTAATAACAGCGTTTACTACATACCAGTATTTAAGTAAAAACAATAATTTAATTACAATAAAAGCTGATACAGGATCATTAGAAGGTTTAGAATATACTTTGGCTAACTTTAGAAGTGAATTAGATAAAAAATATATGGGAGAAATTAATGATGAAGAACTAATAGAAGGTGCTATTAAGGGTTATGTAGATGCACTAGGAGATCCTTATACAACATATTATACTAAAGAAGAAATGAAAGAAATTATGGAAGAAACAAATGGTAATTATGTTGGAATTGGTATATACATGACAATGGAACCAGAAAATGACGTTATTTTAATAATAAAACCAATAGAAAATTCTCCAGCAGAAAAAGCTGGTTTACAAGCAGGAGATATAATAACAAAAATAAATGATGTAGAATATAAAGGATCACAATTAGAAGAGGCTTCTAATAAAATTAAAGGAGAAGAAGGAACAGAAGTAAAATTAGAAATTTATAGAAATGGAGAATTAAAAACATTTAATGTAAAAAGGGAAAATGTATTAATTAGTCATATTACAGCTAAAGCAATAACAAATGATATTGGATATATTGTAATTTCTGATTTTGAAGGTGGATGTGCTGAAGAATTTGAAAGAAAATATAAAGAATTAGAAAATAAAGGAATAAAAAAATTAATTATAGACATTAGAAATAATGGCGGTGGAATAGTAGATGAAAGCCTAGAAATTGCTGATATGATTGTTGAAAAAGGAGCTAATTTACTAATAACTAAAGACAAAAATGGAAAAGAAGAGATAACTAAAGCAGAAAAAAATCCTATTATAAATATGCCAATAGTAGTCCTTATAAATGAATATTCAGCAAGTGCTTCTGAAATATTAGCTGCTGCTTTAAGCGAAAATGGTAAAGCTACTTTAGTAGGAACTAAAACTTATGGTAAAGGAATAATACAAGAATTACATCAATTATCAGATGGTAGTGGACTAAAAATAACTACTAATGAATATTTTACACCAAAATATAATGCAATACATAAAATAGGAATATATCCAGATATAGAATTAGAATTATCAGAAGAAATAAAGAATCAAGTGGTATTAGAAGAAAAAGATGATAATCAACTTCAAAAAGCTATAGAAGTATTAAATCAAAATTAAAAAAGTGGATTTCCACTTTTTTAATTTTTTATATTTTTTTAAAAAATTGTATTGACAATTATAATTAAATTTAGTATACTAAATAAGTCAGCAGAAATGGGCGCATAGCTCAGCTGGGAGAGCATCTGCCTTACAAGCAGGAGGTCATAGGTTCGATCCCTATTGCGCCCACCATTTCAAAAAAATGTTTAGTAAAGCTAAATATTTTTTTATTTACAAACATTATGGCCTAATAGTTAAGATGGTTAGAAAGCTAGCCTGTCACGCTAGAGGTCGACGGTTCGAGCCCGTTCCAGGTCGCCATTATTTATGCCTTGATAGCTCAGTCGGTAGAGCAAGGGACTGAAAATCCCTGTGTCAGTGGTTCGATTCCACTTCAAGGCACCAAAGAATATAATATGATATATAGACGATAAACTAAAAAAATTGACTGTAATAGGTCAATTTTTTTTAGTTTATTTAAAAAATTATTAAAATTAATTTATAAATGTAATATTTTTCCATAAAAACATTCTTTTTATATTGTAAAAAAATGTAAATAGTGTTATAATTTTAAATAGAATTTTTTTATAAAACTTTCAACATATTGAAAAGTAACGTTCTCAAAATAAGAATTTATAATTAAACTAATTTTAGGAGGATTGTTATGGATAGATTATTAAATGCTATAGCAAGTGGTTTAAATATTAGGTCACATAATCGGTCTGAAGAAGTAATACAAAAAGCTAGAAAAAAGTTTATAAGTGAATTAGAAAAACACTTGTTTTCTAAACTTGAAAATCTTGAAGTTGGGCAATGTATAACTTATAGTTTTAACTATGAAAACATATCAGAAACAATTATAGAAAAAGTTAATAATAACATGAAAGAAGTGTTGCTAAAACTTCCAGCCTTAGAAAAAGGAGAAAGATATATATTTCCACAAGATACATACTTTAGTTTTAAATTAACTGACAGAATTGAAAGTGGAGGAACAGTAGTAATTAATGGTATAAGTTCTTGGATTATAGAAAATATATAGTATATATAAAATATTCATAAAAAAAGACGATTATTTATCGTCTTTTTCTATATTTATATTATCTCCATAACGTTTAAGTTTTTGAGTAGTTGTTTTTTCAAAATCCTTATCACGAATCACAAAATCTTTTATATGTTTATAATTAGGAAGTTTTTTATTAACTTTAGCAACAATTTCAGCAATTATTTTTTTAATTTGATCTTTAGTAGGAATAGTACCCTTTAAATATTCTGTAATAGCTTCAATATTTGGATAAATTTGAGTATTAATATAAGTTTCATCATCATTTTCTTTTTTTAATCCAAAGACTAAAGATTCAGAAATTAGCGGACTCTCGTTTAAGTAATATTCTATTTCTTCAGGGTAAATATTTTTACCATTTTTAGTAATAATAACATTTTTACATCTTCCTGTAATATATAAATAACCATTTTCATCAATTTTACCTAAATCCCCTGTGTGAAACCAACCATTTACAATAGTTTCTTTAGTTTTCTCTTCATCTTTGTAATAACCAAGCATAACATTAGGACCCCTAACAATAATTTCTCCAATACCTTCATCATTAGGTTTATCAATTTTATATTCTACATTTGGTATAGGAAGTCCAACAGAGTCATCTTTTTGAAAAAAGTCTGTATTACCTGCAACTAAAGGAGAACATTCTGTCAAACCATAACCTTGTAAAGTATTTAAATTTAAGTCTCTAAAGTCTGATATAATGTTAGGATTTGCAGCAGCAGCGCCAACTATAAATACACGAAGCCTGCCTCCTAAAGTATTTTTTACTTTTTTTCTAACAATACTTTTCATAAAAAAAGGTAGACCAGAAAAAGGATTTGAGTCTTCTTTTTTATATTTTGTAGGTAAAGAACTGTTCATATTTTTAACAATATTTTTATGCAATTTTTCTAATAGAAGAGGAACGCATAAAATAACAGAAGGATGAAATTCTTTCATATTTTTTGCAATGTATCGTAAACCTTCACAATGTGCAATACTAGCTCCACTATATATTGGAAGCAGAAAGCCTAAAGTACATTCATAAGTATGGTGTAATGGTAAAATAGAAAAAAACAAATCATTTTTTCTTACTTTTACAATTCCATAAGTAGATAATATGTTAGAACATAGATTATTTTGAGATAAACAAACTCCTTTAGCATTACCTGTAGTTCCAGAAGTAAATAACAATACACGTAATTCGTTTGAGTCTACTTTTATTTGGTCAAAGTTATGAAATCCATTAGAGTAAAGAATTTTTCCTTCTTCTAAAAATCTTGAAAAAGATTCTTCATTATTACTGTCAAATTTAATAAATTTAGTATTAGAATTTAAAAGTTTAGAAGCACTTAGCAATATTGGATCTAAATTTTGGCTGTTTCCTAAAATACAAGACGTTTCTGATATATTCATAAAATTTATAACATCATCTGTATGAAGCTCTTTGTCAATAGGAACAACAACACCTACTATAGAAGCTGCTAAATAAGATACACACCATTCATAGCTATTTTTACCTATAACAGCTATTTTTTTATTTAAAAAGCCATTTTTTAACAAACTAGATCCAAGAAAAACAACATCATTTTTAAATTCTTTATAAGTTATTGATATTATTTTTCCATTAGGTTTTTTTACTTTAAAAGCAGTTTTAGAACTATATAAATTGCTAGAACGATATAACATATCTTTAAAATTAGTAACCTCAGGGGTCTTATGATATTTATTTTTTAACTGTTCAGCTATTGTCATAATATTTACTTTACCTCCAAATTATTTTCTTATGTAATAATAAATAATTTAATTACACAGACATCATAATATCATAAAATATTTGCAAAGGCAATAAGTAATAGTAAAAGTTTAAAAAGTAAATTTTGTAATTATAAAGACTAAAAAGTTGATTTTTTGCAAATATATTGTTATACTAATTGTAGACTTTTAAAGGTAGGTAGATTTTATGGGATTTTTTGATAAATTAAAACAAGGATTAAGCAAAACTAAAAATTCATTTGATGAAAAAATAAATAATGTGTTTAGTAATTTTAGAAAAGTAGATGAAGAATTATTACAAGAACTAGAAGAAGCTCTTATTATGTCAGATGTAGGAGTAGAAACTTCTATAAAAATAATTTCTAATTTAAGAGAAAAAATAAAAAAAGAAAAAATAGAAACTGAGGAAGATGTAAGAGAAGCTTTAAGAAAAGAAATAATAGAAATTTTAGACAAAGTAGACAATAATTTAAAATTAAGTACAATTCCTTCTGTTATATTAGTAGTAGGAGTCAATGGAGTTGGAAAAACTACATCTATAGGTAAAATTGCTAATAAACTAAGAAAAAGTGGAAAAAAAGTAGTAATTGCGGCAGCAGATACATTCAGAGCCGCTGCGGTGGAACAATTAGAAATATGGGCTAAAAGGGCAGACTGCAATATTGTAAAAAAAGAAGAAGGATCAGATCCTGCATCAGTTATTTTTGAAGCAATTCAAATTACAAAACAAACAAAAGCAGATGTTTTAATTTGTGATACAGCAGGAAGACTTCACAATAAAAAATATTTAATGGATGAATTAATAAAAATAAAGAAAGTAATTGATAAAGAATTACCAGAAGCTTCAAAAGAAGTATTAATGGTATTAGATGCTACAACAGGTCAAAATGCTATTTCACAAGTAAAAGCATTTAAAGAAACAGTAGATATAAATGGTCTAATATTAACCAAATTAGATGGAACGGCGAAAGGTGGAGTTGTAATTGGAATTGTAGCTGAAAATAATATGCCAGTAAAATTTATTGGCGTAGGAGAAAAAATTGATGATATGGAAATATTTAATAGTAGTGATTTTGTAAAAGCGTTAATATAAAGTTTAGAGAGGAAAATATATGGAAGCAAATAAAATAGAAAACAATACTAAAGATAAAATTAATAAGTTTACTATAAGTAAAATAAAAAAGTGGATTGTATTAGTATTTATATTATTAACAATTTTAATTACATATGTAAATTATAGAGGAGAATATTTAGAAACATTAGAATTAGGAGAAAAGTATTTAAGTGTGTTTTGGCAAAATATAATATACAATGCAGTAACATTTTTTGCTAATTTTTTATTGCTATTTATAATTATATATATAACAAATAGAAAAATAAAAAAAGGTTTAATTCCATTTTTTGAAGAAGAAAAAAAATCAATACCTAAAATGCCAAATAAGTCCGTTAGCTTTATCATAGCGGTAATAATTAGCTTTATTACAAGTAAAATTATATTAGAAAAGTTCATGCTATGTTTTAATGCCACAGAGTTTGGAATAACAGATCCAGTTTTAGGGTATGATATAGGGTACTTTATTTTTATACAACCGTTTATACAATACATATTAAGTTATTTATTTATAATTGTTATAGGCTTAACTATTTATACATTTATATATTATATAATTGTATTTAACGTATGTTTAGATGGAATAAATAGAGAAACTTTAAAAAATAGTCGCTTGGTAAAACAAATATGCAATAATATTATATGTATAGCAATTATATTAGCAATATCAATCGTTATTGAAACATTAAATGTAGGTTTGCAAAAAATAGTAACTTTACAAGATAGTGCTAGTACATCATATGTTTTATGGGGAGCGGGAATTTCAGAAGTAACTATAAAATTATGGGGATATCGTATTTTAGCAATTATAATAGCTGTTTCAGTAATTATTGCTGTGCATTATTTTAAAAAGAAAAATACTAAAAAAGTTATTGTTTCTTTATCGGCAGTTCCTATATATTTACTAGTTATGTTAATTGTTTTATTTGGATTTAATATTTTTGTTGTTAATCCCGATGAACTATATATACAACAAGAATACATACAAGCTAATATTAATTCCACTAAACAAGCCTTTGGAATTGACATTGAAGAAATAAATTTAACAGAAAATGAAACTATTACTACAAACTATATAGAACAAAATCAGAATGTAATAAATAATATTGCTTTAGTAGATAAAGATGTTGTTTTAAATAATTTAAACTTACTACAAACAAGCAAAGGATATTATACTTATCAAACAGCACAAATAGCAAAATATAATATAGATGGAAAGCAAGGATTAGTATATGTTTCACCTAGAGAAATAAATAATTCTGTAGATACATATAATAATAAAACTTATGAATATACTCATGGATATGGAGTAATAATAACAGATGCAACAAAAACTGATGAAGATGGAAATATTAGTTATTTGCAAAAAGATTTTGAAGAAAGTACAAATGATATAGTTTCAATTAAAGAACCAAGAATTTATTTTGGACTAGAAACCAACGATACGGTAGTAACTAATAGCAAAAACAAAAAAGAATTTGATTATCCAATAGTAAATTCAACAAAAGCAGAAAATACTGAAAATATATATGATGGACAAGCAGGACTTAATTTAAACTTTATTGACAGACTAATATTAGCAATTAAAGAAAATGATTTAAAATTAGTATTTTCAGGAAGTGTTAATTCTCAAAGTAAAATACTTATTAATCGAAACATAATAGAAAGAGCAAAAACTCTAATGCCATATATTATATATGATGAAAATCCATATTTAGTGGTAACTGACGAAGGAAAATTAGTATGGGTATTAGATGGATATACTGTTTCAAATTACTACCCATATTCTCAAAAAATAACATTACAAGAATTGGATAAAATGCAAATTAACTATATTAGAAATTCTGTAAAGGTATTAATAGATGCATATGATGGAACAATACAATATTATATTACAGATAGGAATGATCCAATAATTATGGCTTATCAAAAAATATATAAAGATTTATTTATGGAAAAAGAAGAAATAATACCAGAAGACATTTCTAAACAATTTATTTATCCAGAATTTATATATAATATACAGGCAGAAGTTATGGAAAGATATCATAATATACAAACTGATGTATTATATCGTGGAGATGATATTTGGCAGGTAGCAACACATAATACCACTAAAGTTTTAATAAAAACAGGAACACCAATATCACCATATTATACTATGGTAAAAACTATAGATCAAGAAGAATCTACAATAGGACTTGTATTACCTTATACACCATATCAAAAGCAAAATTTAACAGCATATTTAGTTGGAACTTATCAAAATGCACAACCAAAACTAACTTTATATAAATATCCTTCAGACAGTAATATTATAGGACCAATGCAACTAGATACACAGATAGAACAAGATGAAAACATATCAAAAGAAATAGAAAGTTTAAATGTAACAGGAACAAAAATCAAAAAAAATATGTTAATTATACCTATAAATAATTCATTATTATATGTAGAACCTATTTATCAGCAATATATTAATGAAGAAAATTCTACATTAATACTAAAAAAAGTTGTAGTAGCTTCAGGTAATAAAGTTGCAATAGGAAACAACTTAACACAAGCTTTAAAAAATCTTGTATCACAATATGCTGTTAATATTCAAGTAGAAAATAATGAAGATATAGAAGGATTGATAGATTCTATAATAAAAACTAACAATAATTTAAAACAATCAAGTAGCAATAATAATTGGGAAATGGTTGGAAAAGATATAACAAAGCTGCAAGAATTAATAACTAAATTAGAAAAGTTGCAAGAGGAACAAGAAGAAAAAGAAAATCTTATGAAAGAAGAATAATAAATTAAAAATTCAATAAAATGAATAAAAAAACAAAAAACTTCCATTTTAATTAATAATGGAGGTTTTATGTTTAAAAGAAAGAAAAAAATAGAAAAAGAATTAAATAATAACTTAGAAAAATTAAATTTTGTATTGACTAAAAACAATATTTTAGAAATAGTAGAATTATTAGGAAATAAAAAACAATTAATAATAAGAAATTTGTTATCTGGGATATCAAAGGGAATTGGTATAGGAATAGGATTTACTATTTTAACTGCTATTTTATTAATAGTTCTTCAAAAAATAGTTACACTAAACATACCTATAATAGGTAACTATATAGCAGATATAGTAAAAATTGTAGAAAATAAATTATAATGTAGAAAAATGAAATTAAAAAAACTTCATTTTTCTATTTTCTTTTTTATAATTATTATATATAATATAACTAAACAAAATAAATATTTTAGAAAAGGTGATAAAATTATGAATTTAGCAAACAAATTAACTATTTTAAGAATTTTTCTAGTACCAATAATGGTAGTTATTCCATTTTTAAATATAAAAGGAGAACTTTGGGGAATTTCTATTACATATTTAATAATAGATGTAATATTTATAATTGCAGCAATAACAGATAAGTTAGATGGATATATAGCAAGAACAAGAAATCAAATGACTACTTTTGGAAAATTTTTAGATCCTATAGCTGATAAAATAGTAGTAATAACTGCAATGATAATGCTAGTAGAGTTAGGACATTTACCTGCTTATATACCAATTATAGTAATTTTTAGAGAATTTATAGTTTCAGGTTATAGATTAGTAGCAGTACAAAGTAAAGGAACTGTAATAGCTGCAAGCTTTTGGGGAAAATTAAAAACAGTAACACAAATGATAGCTGTTATTTTAGCTTTTATAGATCCAAATCCTTTTGCTACAATATTTAATGGAGAATTAACCGGATATGAATTTATTATAAACTTAGCCGTTACATTAATGATGAGCATATGTGTTGTTGCAACAATATTTTCTGGATGGGATTACGTAAAAAATGGCAAAGAATTATTCAAAGATTCTATGTAAAATAAAATGATTAATTAAGAGGTACAAACAATGGAAATTGAACAAGCTAAAAAAAGAGCAGAAGAGTTAAGACCATTATTACAATACTATACACAAAAATACTTTGATGATCAACAAGTTATTAGCGATTATGAGTACGATATGTTAATGAGAGAATTAAAACAAATAGAAAAGCAGTACCCAGAATTAATAACTAAGGACTCACCAACTCAAAAAGTGGGCTCAAGCATAAAAAAAGGTTTTGAAAAAGTAACTCACGAAGTACCGCTTCAAAGTCTTCAAGATGTTTTTAGTTTTGAAGAAGTACAAGAATTTGATGAAAAAATGAAAAAAGCTGCGCAAGAGTACAAAAGACCATTAAACTATGTTGTAGAAACAAAAATAGATGGATTATCTTCTGCAATAGAATATCGTAATGGAAAATATTATAAAGGTGCAACACGCGGAGATGGAATAATAGGAGAAGATGTTACAAAAAACATTTCTACAATAAAAAATGTTCCAAAAGAACTAAAAGAACCAATTTCTATTACTGTACGTGGAGAAGTATTTATAGGCAAAACAGATTTTGAAAAGTTAAATGAAGATAGATTAATGGAAGAGCAAGAACAGTTTGCAAATGCACGAAATGCAGCAGCAGGATCTTTAAGACAATTAGATAGCAAAATAACAGCTTCTAGACCATTAGATATTTATATATTTAACGTTCAAAAAAGTGAAAATATTAAATTTGAAACGCATTATGAAAGCTTACAATACTTAGAAAAAATAGGATTTAATGTAAATCCAGTTAAAATACTATGTAATAATATTGAAGAAATAATTCAAGCCATTAAAAAGATTGGAGAAATGAGAGACAAGCTAGACTTTGGTATAGATGGAGCTGTTATTAAAGTAAATGATTTAGAATTAAGAGAAAAAGTAGGAACTACATTTAAAACGCCAAAATGGGCAGTAGCATATAAATATCCACCAGAAAAAAAAGAAACATTATTAAAAGATATTGTATGTCAAGTAGGTAGAACAGGAGCTATAACTCCAATGGCCATATTAGAGCCAGTATATGTGGCAGGTTCTAAAATTTCAAAAACTACTCTTCATAATGAAGATTATATTAAAGAAAAAGGAATACTTATAGGAGATACAGTAATAATTCAAAAAGCAGGAGATGTTATACCTGAAGTTGTAGGAGTGAATAAAGAAAAAAGAAATGGCACAGAAAAAATATTTGAAATGCCACATATTTGTCCCGTTTGTGGAGCAGAGGCTATTAGAGAAGAAGGAGAATCTATAGTTCGCTGTATAGGAATTGAATGTCCTGCAAAATTGTATAGAAGTATAATACATTTTGCTTCAAAAGACGCAATGGACATAGATGGTTTAGGAGAAGCCATAATAGGAGAATTAATAGAAAGAAATTTAATAACAAATATAGCAGATATATATAGTTTAACATTAGAAGATATAGCAACTTTAAAGAAAAATGGAAAAAAATTTGCTCAAAATTTAATAAATGCTATAGAAGAAAGCAAAACAAGAGATTTATATAGATTAATAAATTCATTAGGAATAAGGCATGTAGGGGTAAAACTTGCAAAAACACTTACTAAATATTATAAAAATATAAATAAATTAATAAAAGCTTCATATGAAGAACTAAGATTAATAGATGATGTTGGAGAAATTACAGCACATAATATATATGATTTTTTTAGACAAAATCAAACGGTAGACTTGATAAATAAGCTAAAAAAAGCAGGAGTTAATATGAATACTTTGGAAGAAGAAATAACGGATAGTAGATTTATAGGAAAAACTTTTGTATTAACAGGAACTTTAGAACACTATTCAAGAGATGAAGCAAGCAAAATAATAGAAAAGTTTGGAGGAAAAACTTCTTCTTCAGTTTCTAAAAGAACAAACTATGTATTAGCAGGTGAAGAAGCGGGAAGTAAATTAAAAAAAGCACAGGAATTAGGAGTAACTATAATTTCAGAAGAAGAATTTATTAAGATGTGCAAATAAAGGAGAAGTAAAATGGACGGAAAATATAGTTTTGAAGAATTTTACCAAAATTTAGAAGATGGTTATCAAATTTATTTTACATATGTACGCAATAGATATTTATTATTTAAAACGTCAGAAAATTGTTATACACAGAAGTTATTAACAATATACGAAAAAAATCCGCAGCCGAGACATAGTATGATTACTTTTAAAAGAATAAAAGAGATGTTTCCACATATGGAAAATATTGAATATAAAACTGGAATAAATGAAGAATAAGAGGAGATTTTAAATGCTAATATCTGAAATAAAACCAATAGATGAAAGAGGAATTAACTTATTAAGTAGAGAGGATGCTAAAAATGTTATAAATAGAATTATTGAACCGCCTTTAAGAAAAGCATGTACTATATTTATGAAAAAAGGTATAAGAACAGTAATGAGTAGTGCAAACAGAAATAATGTATTAAAAGAAGGTGAAAAAGCTATAGAAAAAGAAGATTTATATGAAAATAGAACTATAGCTGATCAAATACCTGTTTTTGATAATGTAGGAAAAGGATATGCATGGATAATGCTTGATTTCAATTCTCTTTCTGATGAAAATAAAGATTGGTTATTTTCTTTAGAAGAAAGAACTGATGAAAACAATAAAAAAATAGGAGAAAGAGGAATTTGGTTTGTGCAACCGAGTGAAATAAGAACTATTGAATATGGTTTAAAAACAGGACAATTTGATTATAAAGAATTACATGAAGCAGGTTGCTTTACTAAAGAAGAAATCCCTAAAAACATACAACTAGATAGAAGATTAGCAGAATTTTATAAAAGACATGTATTATTAGGATATAATTGGCCTATGTATCCGTTACAATCAGTAATTTTACGAATGCCAGTAAATGAACAAACAACTTTAGAAGAAGTAGAAGAATATTTTGCTAAATTTGCAGAAGGATTTAGAGACCAAGTCAAAGAAAATAAAAAAGAAGAACAAGAGGGAAGATAATTTATAAAAAAATTTAATAAGAAAGGAAAAACGAAATGAGCTTAGTATTAAAAAATGTATCTAAAACATTTTCTGGAAAAAAAGTAGTAGACAATATTTCATTTAGTTTAGATAAGCCAGGGGTATATGGTTTGCTTGGAACTAACGGAGCAGGAAAAACTACAACTATAAGAATGCTATTAGGAATTATAAAAAAAGACAATGGAGAAATTACTTGGAAAGGAAAATCTGTAGATAGAAAAAATGTGAATTTTGGATATTTACCAGAAGAAAGAGGAATTTATCCAAAAACAAAAGTATTTGACCAATTAATGTATTTTGCAGAACTCAAAGGAATAAAGAAAGAAGAAGCGATAATATCAATTAATAAATGGGCAAAGGAATTAAAAGTAGAAGAATATCTACAAATGCCAGCTGAAAAACTATCTAAAGGAAATCAACAAAAAATACAATTTATGACGGCGATAATACATAATCCAGAATTATTGGTCTTAGATGAGCCTTTTAGTGGGTTAGATCCAATAAATACAGAAATATTGAAAAATATAATAATAAATTTAGTAAAAAACAAAAAACATATAATAATGTCTGCTCACCAAATGGCAACAATAGAAGAATTTTGTAGTGATATTTTAATTCTAAATAAAGGAAAAACAGTATTACAAGGAAATTTAAAAGACATAAAAGAAACTTATCCGGCTAACAGAATAATAATAGAAGTAAATAAAGATATAAGAGAATACATTAAAGAATTTAATTTAGAAATAGAAAATGAAACAAATAATAATTATAGTATAAAAATATCTGATGAAGGAAAAGCACATAAACTTTTAAATAGACTAGTTAATGCAGGAATAGAAATAGATAAATTTGAAATTAAAAAACCTACGCTTAACGATATTTTTATAGAAAAGGTAGGTGAACAATAATGAAAAGTACATTAACTGTAATTAAATTTACAATAAAAGAAATGGTAAAAAGAAAATCTTTTTTAATATCAACATTAATTATTTTACTTTTGATTATAATAGGATTTAATGTACCAAATATATTAAAAACTATACAAGGAGAAAATAACATGGAAAAACTCCTTATAGTTGATAATGATAATATCTTTGAAGGAAACTTAGAAATATTAAAGCAAATGAACTTAGAATATGAAATACAAATAGGTAAAGCTACATTTGATGAAATTAAAATAAAAATAGAAAACGAAGAAATAACTAATGCTATAATAATAGATAGACAAGAAAATAATATAAAAATAAGATATATTGTAAAAAATATGACCATGATGAGCGGCGTACCAGAAAATATAATAAATGCTATAAATACAGTATATTCTAATATGCAAATAAGTAAACTAGGACTAACGCAACAACAATTACAATCAATTACACCTAATTTTGAATTTACATTAGAACAAACAGAAGAAGAAAAAGCTGAGGGAAATATATTAGCAATGATGATAATGTCAATAGTGCTATTTTATGCAATATATTTTTGTGCATATCAAGTATCAAGTTCAATAACAACAGAAAAAACTTCTAAAATAATGGAAACTTTAGTAACATCAACTACTCCAAAAACAATTGTATTAGGAAAAACAATAGGAATAGGAATTGTAGGTCTATTGCAAATGGTCTTAATAGTTGGAACAGCACTGATAAGTGCAAAAGTATTTTTAGAAGAAGAGCTGTTACAATCAGTATTAGATATGTCTAATGTTACACCATATTTAGCAATAATTAGTATAATATATTTTATACTAGGATATTTTACATATGCATTACTCTATGCATTAACAGGTTCAACTGTTAGTAAACCAGAAGATATACAGTCTGCAAATGGACCAGTAGCAATTGTTGCAGTAATAGGATTTTATTTATCATATTTTACAATGATGAACCCAACAAGCAAAATAAACTTGTTTGCTTCATTGTTTCCTATATCGTCTCCATTTTGTATGCCTTTTAGAATTATGATGGGATTAGCAAGTGAAATAGATGTAGCAATATCTATAGCCATTTTAATAGTAACAATATTAGTTATTGCAAAAATAGCTATAAAAATATATTCAAATGCAATATTAAATTATGGAACAAAAATGAGTATAAAAGATATTATAAAAATTTATAAGGATAAGTAAGAACAAAATTATAAAAAAGATATATAATTATTAAGCATTTATAAATTTTAATATCTATAAAGACAAGAACAATTGACATAAAAATAAAAAAATGATAAACTTTAAATACAATGTATTGTATTTAAACAAACATTGAATTTATTAATTTAATGGAGGGAATTATTTGTGGGCGCAAATGAACTTTTTTACGCAGATATAATGGCAGTAAGTCCAGAAGTAACAGGCTCATGTAATTTGGTAATTGTAAAATTACCAAACAAAGAAACCATACGGTTTGTAGTGGATTGCGGCTTGTTTCAGGAAAGAGAATATGATAAATATAATTATACATTACCATTTAAAACTGAAGACATAGATTTTTGTTTGGTTACGCATAATCACATTGACCATACAGGAAGATTGCCTTTTATGGTAAAAAAAGGATTCTTAGGAAGCATTTACGCAACTAATACAACTTGTAAGCTATTGCCATTAGCTCTAGAAGATAGCTCTAGAGTCTTAAAGGATGTATCAAAACGAAAAAATGAACCCATTTTGTATGGAGAAAACGATGTAGAAAGAACATTAGAACTTTTAAAGCCATGTCATTATAATGAGACAATTAATGTCAATGATAATGTAAAAGTTACTTTTTTAACTAATGGACATCTCATCGGAGCTGCACTAATATTAGTGCAAATACATTATCCAAGGTATGACGACATTAATATTCTATTTACAGGAGATTACAATGACAAAAATTTATTTTTTGATGTTCATCATATTCCAAAATGGATTTTAAAATTGCCAATAACGGTAATACAGGAATCCACTTATGGCAATATGGATTCAACTGAAATAGAAAGGTGTTTTCAAAAAAACATTCTTGAATATGTTGAAAGAAATGGCACTATTGTTGTTCCAGTTTTTTCACTAGGTAGAGCACAAGAAATTCTGTATCAGCTAAAATGCATGCAAGATGAAGGAAATTTAAGTAAGAGCGTACCAATCTATTTAGATGGAAAATTAGCTATTAAATATACTATTTTGTACATTAATGATGGATTGGATATAAAAGAAGAGATGAGGGATTTTCTCCCAGAAAATTTAACTTTTGTAAGTAAAACAGACAGGAATTCTATTTTAAAAGATTTAGAAGGAAAGATTATTCTTACTACATCAGGAATGGGCTCTTATGGACCTGCTCAAGTATATATACCAGAGTATATTACAAAAACAACATCTTTAATTCATTTCACAGGCTATACAGCAGAAGAAACACTTGGAAGACGATTGAAAGATACTGAAATTGGCGAAATTGTTGAAGTTGGAGGAGTGATTACTAAAAAGAGAGCAAGGGTAGAATATACAACAGAATATTCTGCTCATGCAAAAGCTGATGAGATGATTAAGTTTTTAAAGCAGTTTAAAGACCTAAAATTAGTTTTAGTAAATCACGGAAAATTAGAAGCAAAAAATATTTTTGCACAACGGATTGTAGAAGAAGTTGAACCAAAAAAGGTAGGAGTGCTTGGAAGAGATTACTTTTTCAGAATAAATGCCTATGGCTTAATTAAAACATTGTCCACAAAATTTAAGTGATTCTCACGAGAGCATTCTAAGATAGAATGCTCTCATTCTATTTAAAAATAAAAAATTATAAAAAAGGAATGAGTTTAATGGAAAAATCAAAAGTTTATTTTACAAAGGAGATAACTCCTGAAAGTGTAGTAAAAGTATTTGAAAAATTAGAAAAAAAGCTACCTGGAAAAGTAGCTGTAAAAGTTCATTCAGGAGAAGAAGGAAATCAAAATTATCTTCAACCTGAATTTATGAAAAATATAATAGAAAAAGTAAATGGAACTGTAGTAGAATGCAATACAGCTTATGAAGGACAAAGAAATAATACGGAAAAACATAAAAAATTAATGAAAGATCATGGGTGGACTAAGTATTTTGATGTAGATATTATGGACGCTGAAAAAAACGATTTAGTTTTTGCAATTCCAAATGGAAAAATAATAAAAGAAAATTATGTTGGAAAAAATATTGTAAATTATGATTCGATGCTAGTATTATCACATTTTAAAGGACATCCTATGGGAGGTTATGGAGGAGCATTAAAACAATTATCAATTGGTTGTAGCTCATCTAGAGGAAAAGCTTGGATACATTCAGCAGGAAAAGAAAAAGATCAAACAAAAATATGGGATAATTTACCTGAACAAAACAAATTTTTAGAAGCAATGGCAGAAAGTGCTTCTTCTATTGTTGATTATTTTAAGGGAAATATAGCTTTTATAAATATTATGTGTAATATGTCTGTTGATTGTGACTGCTGTGCTATAGCAGAAGATCCTTGTATAAAAGATATTGGGATATTAGCTTCTTTAGATCCTGTTGCTATAGATCAAGCTTGCATTGACCTAGTAAAAAATTCAAATGACAAAGGAAAAGCACATTTTTTAGAAAGAGTTGAATCAAGAAACGGTATGCACACAATAGATGTAGCAGCAGATTTAAAAATTGGTTCAAAAGAGTATGAGCTAATAAATATTGATTAAATTTTAATTTAAAATGAATATTAAAAAAAAAATATAGAAATATATAAAGAGAGTAATAATTTAATTTTACTTTCTTTTATTTTAATCAAAGATAAAAAAATAAATTTAAAAGGAGAAATGTGATATGTGTACAGCTATAACTTATAAAACTAATGATTTTTATTTTGGACGTACATTAGATAATGAGATTTCTTATGGAGAGGAGATTGTTATAACACCACGAAACTATACATTCAATTTTAAAAAAGAAAAAAGTATAAAAGAACATTATGCTATAATAGGGATAGCATATGTACAAGACAATTATCCATTATATTATGATGCAGTAAATGAAAAAGGTTTAAGTATTGCAGGACTAAATTTTGTAGGAAATGCGGATTATAAAGAAGAAGTAAACAATAAAGATAATATAACTCAATTTGAATTTATACCTTGGATTCTTAGTAAATGTGAAACTGTAAAACAAGCAAAAGATTTAATAAAAAAAATAAACTTATTAAATATTTCATTTAATGAAAAATTGCCATTAGCACAATTACATTGGATTATTGCAGACAAAAAAGAAACTATAACTGTAGAGGCTGTAAAAGATGGAATTAAAATATATGAAAATGAAGTAGGAGTTTTAACCAATAATCCAACTTTTGATAAGCAAATATTTACTTTAAATAATTATATGTATTTATCAGCAAAAGAGCCAGAAAATAAATTTGCAAAAGGATTAAGTTTAGAACAATACAGTCGTGGAATGGGAGCAATTGGACTTCCAGGAGATTTATCATCTCAATCTAGATTTATAAGAGCAGCATTTATAAAAATGAACTCTATTTCTTGTAAAGAGGAAAAAGAAAGTGTTAGTCAATTTTTTCACATTCTTAATTCTGTTGATCAACAAAGAGGATGTTGCGATTTAGGAAATGGTAAATATGAAATAACAATTTATTCTTCATGTTGTAATACTAATAAAGGAATTTATTATTATACAACTTATGATAACCATCAAATAAGTGCAATAGACATGAATAAAGAAAATTTAGTTGAAAATATACTTATAAGATATCCATTAATAAAAGAAGAGCAAATAAAAATGCAAAATTAAACAATGATGTTTTTACTTATTTGCTAATAAAAAATAAAAAACTATACAAAAAAGCTACACAAAGAACAAAAAATATGGTAATATATACAAAAGTAAAATAAAAATAAAAGGAGGAATTAACTATGTCAGGACATAGCAAATGGCACAACATTCAAGCAAAAAAAGGAAAAGCAGATGCTGCTAGAGGAAAAATATTTACAAAATTAGGAAGAGAATTATTAATTGCAGTAAAAGCAGGTGGACCTGACCCGGCTAGTAATTCCAAACTAAAAGATGTAATAGCAAAATGTAAAGCAAATAACATGCCAAATGATACAATAAATAATGCAATTAAAAAAGCTTCAGGAGCTGGAAACAGTGAAAATTATGAAGAAATTATATATGAAGGTTATGGAACAAATGGAGTAGCTGTTATTGTAGAAGCAAGTACAGACAATAAAAATAGAACAGCAGCAGACGTACGTCATGCCTTTGATAAAGCAGGAGGAAATTTAGGTACTACTGGTTGTGTGTCATATCTATTTACCAAAAAAGGTGTAATTATAATAGATAAAACAACAACAAAATTATCTGAAGATGATATGATGATGCTTGCATTAGACAATGGAGCAGAAGATTTTGAAGCAACAGATGAATGTTATGAAATTACTACTTCACCAGAAGAGTTTTCAAAAGTAAGAGAAGCCTTAGAAGCACAAGGATTAGAATTTCTAGAAGCAGAAGTACAAATGGTACCATCTACATACATTCAATTAAGCGAAGCAGATGCACCAAAAATGCAAAGATTATTAGATATGTTAGAAGATTTAGATGATGTTATGAATGTATATCATAACTGGGAAGAATAATCAAAAATGGTTCTAAAATAAAAAACATAGCATATATATATTTATATATGCTATGTTTTTTATTTGTTTAAGAAAGGGTACAAGCTATGGAAGAAATATTAAAGTTTTTACCACAAATATTAAGAGAAAAAATAAAGCAAATTGATATGGCTAATATAGAAGAAATTAGAATTAGAATAGCAAAACCAGTTATATTAAAAAATAATATAGAAGAAAAATTAGTAGACTATATTACTTCTTCAGAAACTATATTGCAAATATTACAAAAAATATGTGACAATTCTTTATACTCATATCAAAATCAAATTTGCGAAGGATTTATAACAATAAAGAATGGTCATCGTGTTGGAATTACGGGTAATGCAGTGGTAAGAGAAGGAAAAGTAATTACGTTAAACTATATTAGTAGTTTAAATTTTAGAATAGCGAGACAAATATTAGACTGTGGCTATAAAGCACTTACATATATATTAAACAACAATAAAGTGTGGAATACTTTAATAGTTTCTCCACCAGGAATTGGAAAAACCACTTTATTAAAAGATATAATTAAAAAAATTAGTAATGGAATTCCAGAAATGAATTTTAAAGGAATTACTTGTGGAGTAGTAGATGAAAGAGGAGAAATTTCTGCTACATATAAAGGAATAACACAAAATGATTTAGGAATTAGAACAGATGTAATTGATAACATTCCAAAAGCTCTTGGAATGAAGATGTTAGTTAGATCTATGAGTCCAAAAGTAATAATAGCCGATGAAATTGGAAATAAAGAAGATATAGAAGCTATTGAATATGCAGTGAGTTCAGGTGTTAATGGAATATTTACTGCTCATGGAGAAAATTTGGAGCAAATAAAAGACAATCCAATATTAAATCAATTAATTTTAAAAAATTATATAGATAGAATACTTATTTTAGACAGTCAAAGAAGTGTACATTTAGTATATGACAAATATAACCAAAAAAAAGCTATTTAGGAGGAAGATAAAATGATAATTTTAAAATTACTTATATTGTCAATAATTATAGGATTAAGTAGTGCAATAGGAATACTTTTTTCTAAAAAATATGTTAATAGAGAAAAAGAACTTAAGGAAATGAAAAATTCTCTTAATATATTTGCTACAAAAATTAAATTTACATATGAAACAGTACCAAATGTATTTATGGAAATATCAAACAAAATAGAAGGAAATATAGGAAATATATTTGCTAGAGCTGTAAATAGAATGAAAGAAATACCAGCAGGAGAAGCATGGATACAAGCATTAGAAGAAACAAAGTATAATCTAAACAAGGAAGATATTAGTGTAATAAAAAATTTAGGAAGAATGCTAGGACAAACTGATTTAGAAGGACAAATTAGTGAAATAGAAACAGTAAATGAATTTTTAACTTCACAATTAGAAAATGCTAGAGAAGAAAGAAAAAAAAATGAAAAAATGTATAGAACTTTAGGTTTAGTTTGTGGATTAACTATAGCTATTATATTAATTTAAAAAGAGGAAGGTTTATTATGGATATTAGTTTACTATTTAAAATTGCAGCAATAGGAATTTTAGTAGCGGTATTATATCAAGTATTAGTAAGAGCAGGGAGAGAAGATCAAGCAATGATGACTACATTAGCAGGTTTGGTAATTGTTTTAACATTAGTAATCAAAGAAATTAGTACACTTTTTACTAGTGTTAGGACAATGTTTGGATTATAAAAATAAAGAGGTATAAAATGGATATTATTAAAATAATTGGAGTTGGATTGATTGCTTTAATTATTATTATGATAGTAAAACAATATAGACCAGAATTTGTATTATATGTTACTTTACTAGCTGGAGTATTAATTTTAATGATGATTATGGACAAAATAGGTACAATAATTAATTTATTAACAGCTTTATCTAACAAAACAGCAATAAATAACGAATTCTTAATATTATTAATAAAAATCACAGGAATAGCATTTTTAACTGAATTTACTGTAAGTATTTGTAAAGACACAGGAGAAACAGCCATTGCAAATAGAGTAGATTTAGGAGGCAAAGTTATAATTATTTCTATGTCAATACCTATTATAGCTAGTCTGCTGGAGACAATTTTAAAACTATTGCCATAAAGGAGGCAAATATTATATTAAAACAAATGAAAAAAATATTTATTTTTGTTATTGTATTTTTAGCCATTTTAACAACCTGTAGTTTTGCAACAGAAACAACAAGTGAGGATATTTTAAATTCTCAGCAAGAAGAATTAAATATTTCTAGTTTTATTAAGGAAGCCCAAAAGTATACAGAAAATAACTTTGAAGAGATAAAAATAAATGAATTATTTACATCAGCCATTACAGGAAAAATAGATAACAGTACTATTATAAAAAGTATTATTAGCATAATAGGAAAAGAAATATTAAACTGCATCACTGTTTTAGGAAGCATAATTATAATTATTGTTATACATAGTATTTTAAAAAGTATAAGCGAAGGACTAGAAAACAAAAGTGTAGCACAAATTACATACTATGTACAATATATTTTAATTGTTACTCTAATAATGACTAATTTTGCTGAAGTTTTACAAATGGTAAAAACAAGTATTCAAAACTTAGTAGGTTTTATGAACAGTTTAGTACCATTATTAATAACTTTAATGCTAACAACAGGAAACATTGCTTCAGCAAGTTTATTAGAACCAATAATACTATTTATAATATCTTTTATTGGTAATTTTATAACAACAATAATACTTCCATTTGTGCTAGTTTCTATAGCTTTAAGTATAGTTTCAAAAGTATCTAATAGAATACAAGTAGATAAACTTTCAAAATTTTTTAATTCTACAGTGATATGGATATTAGGAATTGTACTTACTTTATTTGTAGGATTAATTTCAGTTGAAGGAAGCCTAAGTAGTACAGTAGATGGAATTACAGCAAAAACTACTAAAGCAGCAGTTTCTAATTTTATACCTGTGGTAGGCAAAATTTTGGGAGATGCTGTAGACACTGTAATGGGATGTAGCAATATTTTAAAAAATGCAGTTGGTATTGTAGGTGTAGTCATTATAATTACAATATGCGTTGAGCCTGTAATAAAATTGGCAATATTAATGGGTTTGTATTATTTAGTAGGAGCTATATGCCAACCAATAGCAGATGAAAAAATTGTTAAATTATTAGAAGAGATAGGAAATACTTTTAAAATATTACTTGCAATTATGTGTAGCATATCTGTAATGCTAATAATAGGAACAACATTAGTTATTAAAGTTACTAACAGTAGTTTAATGTATAGATAAATTTATTTTATAAAGGAAATTAAATATGGATTGGATAAGTAGCTGGATACAAGGAATAATAATTGCAGTTATAATAAGTACTATTATTGAAATGATATTACCAGAAGGAAATTGCAAAAAATATATTAAAGTTGTAATAGGAGTGTATATACTGTTTTCTATAATTTCACCAATAATTACAAAAGTTACAGGAAATGAGTTTAGAGTATCAGATATATTTGATTTAGGAAGATATATAGAAGTATCAACTGAAGATACACAAACAAATATAGAAAATAATCAATTAAATCAAATAAAACAAGTATACATATCTAATTTAAAAAATGATATAAAACAAAAAGTAGAGCAAAAAGGATATAAAATAAAAAATATTAATATAGAAGTTGAAAATAACAATGAATATACCCTAAAAAATATAACATTACAGATATATAAAAGTGAAGAGGAAAATACAACAAATCAGATAGAAACAGTTGATAAAATTGAAATTCAAATTACAAATAATGAAAATAATACAATAGATAGCAATAAAGAAACTATAAATATTTCTTCTAAAGAAAAAGAAGAATTAAAAGAATATTTAAGTAATACATATAGCTTAAACGAAGAAAAAATAAACATAAATTAAAAGGAGGAGATATATGATTAAAGAAAAATTAAAAAAATTAATTTCTAAAATAGAAGGAGAAGATAATAAGAAAAAAATTGAAAGTTTAGTATTTCTTTTAATTATATTAATTGTAGTTTTAGTTGCAATAAATTTAATATGGAATGATAATAAACAAAAAGAAACTGATAGTAGTAGTAAAGAACTAGCTATAGAAGATGATACAATAAATACAAAAAGCATAAATGCTACTAAAGATACACTTACAAGTGAACTAGAAGATATACTACAAAAAATAAACGGTGTAGGAAAAGTAAAGGTTTTAATTACATACTCGCAAACAAGTCAAACCATACCATTATATAATGAAGATACTACACAAAAAGATACAGAAGAACAAGACACTAATGGAGGTACTAGAAAGATAACTGAAACAGATGTAAAAAAAGATATTATTTACCAAGAGTCAAATGGAGAAAAAGTGCCTATAACACAAAGCGTTATTAGCCCAAAAATTGAAGGAGCTATTATAACTGCCCAAGGGGCTTCTAATACAAATATAAAAGCTAATATTATTCAAGCAGTAGAAGCTGTTACTGGGCTAGCATCTCATAAAATTCAAGTTTTTACTATGAGTACGGAATAATTCTTTTGAGTTTTTACATTAACTTACTTAGAAATAATATAATAAAAGAAAAAGGATGGTAAATTTTTATGAAAATTTTTAAAAAAAACCAAGTAGTTATTTTTGTAATTGCACTAATGTTTATTACAGCAGGATATTTAAATTTTACAAATCAAAAAAGAGAAGAAGATAATTTGATACCTACAAGTAGTTTGGCAGATTCTGAGCAAATGGCAGCAATTGGAGATGCCAAGTTAGTAAGTGCTGAAGAAACAACACAAAACCAAGAAAACAACATAATTGTAAATGAAGAATCAAACAATTTACAAAATGAACAAATTAGTACAGTTGACAAAGAGCCTACACTGGAAGATAGCTATTTTACACAATCAAAATTAGATAGAGATAATATGTATTCACAAATGCTAGAAAATTATCAAAAAATATTAGAAACTAGCAATTTAACTTCAGAAGAAAAGACGAATACTCAAAATGAAATAAAAAGAATAAACAACGAAAAAAATGCTATTATGATAGCAGAAAATTTAATAAAAACAAAAGGTTTTTCAGATGTAGTTATTTTTGTTAACAATACAAATGTAACAGCAGTTATAAAAACGGAAAGCTTAAATGAGCAATCAATAGCGCAAATTCAAAATATTATTACTAGAGAATTAGATGTAAAAACTAATAAAATTAATATTAGTAATAAAAAATAATAAAATTTAATAAATATGATATTTTTTTAATTTGATAATTATAAATCAAATAATAAAATTTATCATATTTTTATTGTATTTTTTTTATTTATTGATATAATAAATAAAAAAACAACAAACTGGGTTTGTAAAATTTGAAAGGATGAAATTAATTATGGTAAAAAAAGTAGCTATTTTAGCTAATGGCGGAGATGTTTCAGGATTTAATGCGGTAATACGTGCTATTATAAAAACTGCAGAAAACAATAATGTAGAATGTTATGGATTTATAGACGGATATAGAGGATTATTAGAAAATAATTATGTTCAACTATGTACTAATGCTACAGGAAATGCTATAGGAATATTGCCAAAAGGAGGTTCTATAATAGGATCTTCTACAAATGCAAATGTATTTTGTTATCCAGTAGAGGAGAATGGAGAAATAGTATACAAAGATTTATCAGATAGATGTGTGGAAAACATAAAAAAAGATGGTATTGATTGTTTATTTACTTTAGGGGGAGACGGAACTCAAAAATCAGCTAGAGATTTATCTTTAAAAGGAATAAATATAATAGGAGTCCCAAAAACAATAGATAATGATGTTGCTTGTACAGAAATTACATTTGGATACAATACTGCTGTATCTGTTGCTGCAGAAGCTCTAGATAGACTTCATACAACAGGAGCAACACATCATAGAATTATGGTTCTAGAAGTTATGGGAAGATATGCTGGCTGGATAGCCTTAGAGTCAGCTATTGCTGGTGGAGCAGATGTTGCATTAATTCCAGAAATTCCATATGATATAAATAGTGCAGCTAGAAAAGTTCTAAATCGCAAAAAAAGAGGAAAAGAGTTTAGTATTGTAGTAGTTGCAGAAGGGGCAAAGCCAAAAGATGGAGACATTAGTGTAAGATCAGTAAGAAACAAAGGAAAAGGAGTAGACAACAACAAATTAGGAGGAGCTGGTGAAAAGGTAGCAGAACAATTACAACAATTAACTGGATTAGAAGCAAGATGTACAGTATTAGGATATATGCAAAGAGGAGGAAGCCCAACATCATTTGATAGAGTGCTTTCTACTAAGTATGGTGCAAAAGCTATGGAACTTGCACTAGAAGGAAAGTTTAATACTTTAACAGTAATTAAAGATGGAAAACTAGATAGCGTTCCTTTGGAATTAGTTGTAGGAGAAAATAAAGAAATAGGAGCAGTTTCAGGAAATACACCAACAAGTAATATTAGAAAAGTAAATTTAGACCACGATTTAGTAAAAACAGCAAGACATATTGGGATAAATTTGGGAGATTAAAATAAAACACTCTGCAAAAAATACAACAATATTGTTGTATTTTTTATATTTACTGGTATAATATAAGCAGAAAGCAAAAAATATACATAAAAAATAAGAAAGGGCGTAACAATAAATGATAGATTTTAAACAAAAAATAGCTGAGCAAATAAGTAAAATAACAAATATATTACTAGAAGAAATTATACAATATATAGAAATACCAAGCAATGAGGAAATGGGAGACTTTTCTTTTCCTTGTTTTAAATTAGCAAAAGAATTAAAAAAAGCCCCACAAATTATAGCACAAGAAATAAAAGAAAACATTAAACTTGAAAAAGATTTTATACAAAAGATAGAAGTAGTAAATGGCTATTTAAATTTTTATATTATGCCACAAAAATATATATCAAATGTACTGACTGAAGTTTCAAACAAACAAGAAGACTATGGGAAAAGTACTATTGGTAATGGAAAGAATATTGTAATAGACTACTCTTCGCCTAATATAGCCAAACCATTTCATATTGGTCATTTACGTTCAACTGTAATAGGAAGTGCCATATATAAAACATATAAGTATTTAGGTTACAATTGTATTGGAGTTAATCATTTAGGAGACTATGGGACTCAATTTGGAAAGTTAATTGAAGGATATAAAAGATGGGGGCAAGAATACAATATTGAAGAAAATACAATTGATGAACTTACTAAAATTTATATTAGAATAAATGAACTTTGCAAAGAAAATGAAAATATTTTAGAAGAATGTAGAAATAATTTTAAAAAGCTAGAAGATGGAGACCCTTATTGTGTAGAATTATGGACTAAATTTAGAGACCTTAGCTTAAAAGAATTTCAAAAAGTTTATGATTTATTACAGGTACAATTTGATTCTTGGAATGGAGAAGCCTTCTACTCTGACAAAATGCAAGAAATAGTAGATATATTAAATAAAAAACAATTATTAAAATTATCTGAAGGAGCAATGATAGTTGATTTAGAAGATAAAGAAATGCCACCTTGTATTATTGAAAAAACAAATGGCTCTACTACATATGCTACTAGAGATTTAGCGGCAATAGTATACAGAGCTAGAACATATAATTTTGAAAAAAACATATATGTAACTTCTTATGAGCAAATATTACACTTTAAGCAAATATTTGAAGTTGCAAAATATTTAGATCTAAATAAAAAATATACTGATGGATTAATACATATTCCATTTGGTATGGTTCAACTAAAGTCTGGCAAAATGTCAACAAGAGAAGGCAATATTATAAAGCTTGAGGATTTATTAAAAGAAGCAATTAGCAGAGCAGAAAAAATTATAGATGAGAAAAATCCAAAATTAGAAAACAAACAAGAAATTGCTAAAAAAATTGGTATTGGAGCTGTTATATTTAATGATTTATATAATAGCAGAATTAAAGATGAAATATTTGACTGGGATACTATGCTTAATTTCAATGGAGAAACAGGACCATATATACAATATATTTATGTAAGAACTAAAAGTTTAATAGAAAAAGCTGGATATATGCCAAATATATCAGAAATTGATTTTTCTAAATTAGAAGATACTTTTTCTTTAAGAATAATTAAATTAATATATTCTTTTGAAGATATTTTAAAACAGTCTGCAGAAAAATATGAACCATATATTATAGCAAGATATTTAATAAAACTAGCGCAAACGTTTAGTAGCTTTTATAATGAAAACAAAATAATAGGAGAATCAAAAGCTATTCAAGATGCCAGATTATATTTGACTTATTCTACTGGATTGGTATTAAAAATAGGTGCAAAATTATTAGGAATTGATATGCCAGACAGAATGTAAAAGTTTAAAGAAAAGAGGTAAGATGAAAGAGCTAAAAGAAACAATAAAAGAAGCAAAAGACTTAGAATTAAAAAATCAAACAAAAAAATATGATACAGAAATATTGAATAAAAAAACTTCATTTACTATATTTGGATTTACTATTACAAAACTATTAGCTTATTTTGTTATTTATAGTATTATAGGATTTATTATAGAAACAGTTTTTGGATTAATTACAAAAGGTGTTTTAGAAAGCAGAAAGAGTTTCCTTTATGGCCCCTTTTGTGCTATTTATGGTGTTGGGGCTGTTATAATGATAATAGGACTACAAAGATTTAAAAAAAATAATTATACATTATTTTTTGGAGGATTTTTAATTGGTTCTATTGTGGAATATATTATTAGTTGGATAGGAGAAATGATTTTTGACATTAAATGGTGGGACTATTCTTCTATGCCATTTAACATTAATGGAAGAATTTGTGTATGGTTTTCAATATTTTGGGGAGTATTAGCAATTTATTTAATGAGTCATATTCATCTTAAAGTAGATAAATTATTAGATAAATTTTCTCCAAAAATATTAAAAATTATTACTATAATATTAATAATTTTTATGTTTTTAGATGCTTGTATTACAGGATTTGCTCTTAGGATGTTTTTTACAAGATTAGAAAATGAAAATAATTTAGAATTGCAAGGTGTAAACCTATATTTAAAAGAATATACACAATTATATCAAAATCCAGATGTAAAAAAGGTAGTTGATACCTTTTTTACAGATAAAATAATGCTAAAAACATTTCCAAATATTAAAGTAACAGGAAAAGATGGAGAGATAATTTGGGTAAGAGATATTTTAAAAGATATACAACCATATTATATTAGAATATTTACACCAAAAGTGTCTAGACAAGTTGTATAAATAAAAAATATTAAAATTCATACTATAAAAATATTCACCAAGAAATAAAAATAGTATATAATGTAGTAAAAGTATAACTTTATAATAAAGAAAGGGGGATATGTTAGCGATTAAGCCTAACATAAACTAATAAATGAGAAAATATTTTGGAACAGATGGAATTAGAAGAATTGCTAATACTGAACTATCACCAAGTTTAGTATATCGTGTAGCTAAAGCAGGAGCATATGCTTTAGCAAAACATACAAATCATATACCAACAATATTAATAGGTAGAGATACAAGAATTTCTGGTACTTTAATAGAAAGTGCTATGACAGCAGGATTTTTAAGCTATGGAGCAAATGTTAAAAGCTTAGGAGTTATACCAACACCAGCAGTAGCATATTTAACCAAAAAATTAAAAGCAGATGCAAGTGTTGTTATTTCAGCATCACACAATACATATGAATTTAATGGAGTAAAATATTTTAGTAACAAAGGAATGAAAATTCCAGATGAAATAGAAGAAGAAATTGAAGAAATGATGGATTCTGAAAAATTAAATGATTTCACAGCAGTTAATGATAAAATAGGAACAGCGGAAGTAAGAACAGATCTTTTAGATGAGTATGTATATTTCTTTAGAAAAAATTTTGAAGAAGAATTTGAAAACTATAATACTAGTGATTTTGTAGTTGCAATAGATACTGCAAATGGAGCTACATCAGTAGTAGCTGAAAAAGTATTTACAGCTTTGGGTATAAAACATTATATAATGAACAATACACCAAATGGATTAAATATTAATGAAAATTGTGGTTCTACACATTTAGATATGTTAAAAAAATATGTAGTAGAAAACAACTGTAATTTAGGAATAGCTTATGACGGAGATGGAGATAGATGTTTAGCTGTTGATGAAAATGGAAATGAAATTGATGGAGACAGATTATTAGCTATTATTTCAAACTATATGAAAGAAAAAGGTACATTAAAAAATAACACAGTAGTTGCAACAGTAATGAGTAATCTAGGACTAAAAAAATATGCTCAAAAGAATAATCTAAATTTTGTTGAAACTAAAGTTGGAGATAGATATGTTTTAGAAGAAATGTTAAAAAATAATTACAATATAGGTGGAGAGCAATCTGGACATATTATTTTCCTAGACTATAATCCTACAGGTGATGGAATTTTAACATCTTTAATGCTTATAAGAGTAATGCTTGAGAAACAAAAAAAAGCATCTGAATTATGTAAAATAATAAATATATATCCACAAGTACTTATTAATGCTAAAGTATGTAATGATAAAAAAGAAAAATATAAAGAAGATAAAGAAATACAAACTGAAATAAAAAAACTAGAAGAAGAGTTTTCAGAAAATGGTAGAGTTTTAATAAGACCATCAGGAACTGAACCATTGATAAGAGTCATGATAGAAGGAGAAAATCAAGAATATATAAAAACTAAAGCAGAAAAATTATCAAAAATTATTGAAAAAAAGTTGAGTTAATTTATAAATATATGTTATAATTCATATATAAAAAATAAACAAAGGAGGAGATATAATGCCAATTATTAATTTTACAAATCCAGTATCTATTCTTATAGGAGTAATATTATTTGTGTTAGTTTTATATTTAGCCAAAGAAACAAAAAAAGCCTGGATTGCAGGTGCAATGCTATTTGGATATTTAGCAGTTTTAGTAGGACACACTATAGAATTTGTGGTTTTAGGATCTCAAAATCAAGAAATTTATAATGCAATAGTTACTTCAGCTACAATGGATTTAATATTTGTTTTTCTATCTTTTATTTCATATTTATGGATTGATGATATACAAGCTAAAGAAGGAAAGAGAAAGAGTATTGATAATAGTTTAGACTGGTTTTGGAACAAGATTTAGGTTTAAAATTTATAAAATTAGAATTCATTTAAAATATTATTACATAGGAATATGTAACTTTATATTTTAATGAATTCTAAATACTTAAATAAAGAACTAATTATTTCTTTAAGAAGGGGATTAAAACATGCAAAAATTTTATTTAACAACGCCTATTTATTATCCAAGTGGAAAATTTCATATAGGAACAGCATATACTACAGCTCTTGCTAACACAATAAAAAAATATAAGCAAGAACGTGGATTTGAAGCATATTTGCTTACTGGAATGGACGAGCACGGACAAAAAATACAAAAAGTAGCTGAAGCTAATGGAAAAACTCCACAAGAACATGTTGACAAAATGGCAGAAGAAGCAAAAAAATTATGGTCTTTAATGGAAATAGAATATGATGATTTTATTCGTACTACTGAAGAAAGACATACAAAAGTAGTAGAAAAAATTTTTGACAGATTAATGGAACAAGGAGATATATATAAATCAGAATATGAGGGATGGTATTGTATGCCTTGTGAAACATACTTTACCGAAACACAATTAATTGATGGTAAATGTCCAGATTGTGGTAGAGAAGTTAAAAAAATGAAGGAAGAATCATACTTCTTTAATATGAAAAAATATGCAGACAGACTTATTAAATTTTATTATGAAAATCCTAACTTTATACTACCAGAGTCTAGAAAAAATGAATTATTTAATAATTTTTTAAAACCAGGTTTAGAAGATTTATGTGTAAGCCGAACAAGTTTTGACTGGGGAGTAAAAGTAAAAAAAGATCCAAAACATGTAGTATATGTATGGTTAGATGCATTAACAAACTATATTACTGCTCTTGGTTATTTATCAGAAAATGATAGCTTAATGGAAAAGTATTGGCCAGCTGATTTGCACCTTGTTGGAAAGGATATTATTCGCTTTCATGGATTATATTGGCCTATTTTCTTAATGGCTTTAGATTTACCATTACCAAAGCAAATTTATGCACATGGATTTATAATGATGAAAGATGGCAAAATGTCTAAATCTAAAGGAAATGTTATTTATCCAGAACCTTTAATTGAAAGATATGGTTTAGATACTTTCAAATATTTTATTTTAAGAGAGATGTCATATGGACAGGATGGCACATTTACACCAGAAGGATTTGTTGAAAGATATAATTTTGATTTATGCAACGACTTAGGAAATCTTTTAAATAGAACTATTGGAATGATTAATAAATACTTTAATGGAGATATAACTTCATATCCAAACATTATATCAGATTTAGATAAAGAAATAGAAAAATTTTCAGATGTTTCAATACATGAAATAGAAGAATATTTTGATACTTATCATATTAGCAATGCTATAGCAGAAACTTGGAATTTAGTATCTAGAACTAATAAATATATTGATGAAACAGCGCCTTGGATATTATTTAAAGAAGAAAAATATGAAGCTTTAAAATCTGTTATGTATCATTTAGTAGAAAGTTTGCGTAGAATAGCTATTTTAATTAAACCATATATGAAACATACTTCTAAAAAAATATTACAACAACTTAACATTCCAGAAGAATTACAAACTTGGAACAGTTTAACTGATTACAACAAATTAAAAAATATAAAAGTAACAGATAAACCAGAAGTCTTATTTGCTAGATTAGAAACAGAAACTGAAGTTGAAGAAATAAAAAATATGATGAAATAAATTTTATATAGTTATAGAGGAATTATAGAAATGAAAGAAATAATTATTATAAATGGAAATGGTGGAGTAGGCAAAGATTCATTTATAGAATTTTGCAAAGAATATGCTCCAACTAAGAATATATCTTCTGTAGATAAAGTAAAAGAAGCAGCAAAAATACTTGCAGGTTGGAATGGAGAAAAAGATGAAAAATCAAGAAAATTTTTATCTGATTTAAAAATTTTAAGCATAGAGTATAATAATGCCCCTTTAAAATATATAAAAGATATGGCAGAAAAATTTAAAAAATCAAGTGATCAAATAATGTTTATTCATATTAGAGAAAAGGAAGAAATAAAAAAATGTAAAGATTTATTAAATGCAAAAACTTTATTAATTACTAATAAAAAAGTAAAAGCTATAACAACTAATATATCAGACAGAGATATTGAAAAATTTAATTATGATTATTATATTAATAATGATGGAACTTTAGAAGAATTGAGAGAAAAGGCGAGGAAATTTGTTAAAAAATTAAACTAGAAAAATACTAACTACAAAAAGTAGTTAGTATTTTTTTAGTTTAATAAATTAAAAGAACAACAAATGTATTACTTACATATTATATAGCAAAAACTTTTTACGAGGTGTAATATGAAAAAAAGCAAAATAAAAATAAATATTGCTGAAAAAGAATTATATTACAAAGGAGAAGTAATAGTAAAATATGTAATAAAATATCCTGAAATAATATTATGTGAATCTGAAGAAAAGAAAATCAAATTTAATTATGCAAATAGACAAAAAGCTTTAATGTTAAAAAAATTTGCAGAAGGAGAGTTCTATAATGAAGCAAAAGAAATGTATGATTTTAATAAATTAAATGGACACTCTACAATGATATATGAATTAATAAAAGACATAGAAATTAAAAAGTAAGATATACATATCTAGATAAGCATTCAAAACAAAGAAAAAATCAAAAGAAAAGGAATAAAAAATTAAAATGATGAATGTAAATTTAGAACAGCATATCTTACCATACAAGAAATTAAAAGAAATTATTTGCAACTATTATTTTTTTCGTTGTTATTATTTCTTTCATTTTTATTTTTATTATTGTTTTTACTATTATTTTTGTTGTTTTGTTTGTTTTGATTTTCTGACATAAAAAGCACCTCCATTTCCTTATTTACACTATTATTGTAAACACAATTTTAAAAAAATATTCAAAAAAACAAAAAAGTATAGTATAATAAATGTGAAAATTAATTGAAAGGAAAAAGTATGAATAATATAGTAATTGGAATTGAAGGATATGTAGGAGCAGGAAAAAGTGCAATTTGTAAAGAATTATTAAATCACATACCAAATAGTATAATTTTAGAAGGGGGAAATTTATATAGAGCAATAGTATATAGTTTGTTGAAATCTGGAATTGATTTATCCGAATTAAAGAAAAATATGTTACAAACAGATATAAAAGCTATAATGGATAATTTAAAGATTCAAATAGTAATAGAAAATAGACAAACTGCAATTTATGTAGATGATAAAAAAATAGAAGAAGAAGATTTGCAATCAGCAAATTCTTCTATAGCTGTTTCGGAAATAGGAACTATAGCAAATAACCAAAGACTATATACTTTTGGAAGAAACTTAATAAATAACTTTAGTCAAAAATATAACATAATAGTTTCAGGAAGAGCCTTAATGGAAATATATCCTAATTTAGACTATCACTTTATGATTACAGCTTCTTTAGATGAACGTATTAGAAGAAAAAGCATCCAATATAAAAATAAAATAAATTTAGAAGAACTAAAATTAAATATACAAAAGAGAGATGAGTTACAAGAAAAGGCCGGTTATTATAAAATATATGATAAAACTATTTTAATTGATATAACCGACTGTAAAACTGTTAAGGATTCTGCTAATAAAGTTTTACAATTTATTAAATTTATTAAAAATTAAAGGGGAAATCAATAATGCCATATATAAATAAAAAATTAAATGAATTTGAAAATTATATAAGAGGAAAGAAAGTAGCAGTAATAGGATTAGGAATAAGTAATATACCTTTAATAGACTATTTTTATAAATTAGGTGCAAAAGCAGCGTTTTTTGATAAACACTCTATTGATAAAATAGACAAAAATATAATAGAAAAAATACATAAATATAATTTTGATTTATTTTTAGGAGAAAATAGTTTAAAAAATTTGAAGGGGTTTTCTATTATTTTTCGTTCTCCAAGCTGCAGACCAGACACTCCAGAAATTATAGCAGAAGTACAAAAAGGTGCTGTACTTACATCTGAAATAGAAATGCTAATGCAAACTTGTCCAGGAACAATTATTGGAATTACAGGTAGTGATGGTAAAACTACTACAACAAATTTAATATACAACATAATAAAAGAAAGTGGCAGAAATTGTTATTTGGGAGGAAATATAGGATTTCCGTTATTTACTAAAGTAAATCAAATGACACCAGAAGATATTATTGTACTAGAACTTAGTAGTTTTCAACTGATGGATATGCAGGTTAGCCCACATATAGCTGTTATTACTAATATATCTCCAAATCATTTAGATATTCATAAATCTTATGAAGAATACATAGATTCAAAGAAAAATATTTTTAAAAATCAAAATAGAAATGATATTTTAATATTAAATTATGATAATGATATTACAAGACAATTTAAAAAAGAGGCAAAAGGTCAAGTTATATATTTTAGCAGAAAAGAAAAATTGGACGATGGCATAATTTATGACTGTGAAAAAATTAAAGAATGTAAAAATAAGGTTAGAAGACATATTTTAAATGTAAAGAATATTCAGCTAAGAGGGGTTCATAATTATGAAAATGTGTGTGCTGCAATAGCTGCAACGTCTAGTTTAGTAGAACCTGAAATACAAGTTAGAGCTATAAAAAGTTTTAAAGGTGTAGAGCATCGTTTGGAATTTGTAAGAGAAATTAATGGAGTAAAATGGTATAATGATTCTATAGGAACATCTCCAACAAGAACTATAGCTGGTCTTAATTCATTTAATGAAAAAATTGTTTTAATAGCAGGAGGATATGATAAACATTTAGACTATACACCTATAGCGAAGCCTATTGTAGACAATGTAAGTAAGCTTATTTTAACGGGAGCAACTGCACAAAAAATAGAAAAAGCAGTTAAAACAAATTTAGAATTACAAAATAAAACAATTCCAATATATCATTGCAATACTTTAAAAGAAACTGTACAAAAAGCATATGAAATAGCTAATTCAAATGAAATTGTATTATTTTCACCAGCTAGCGCAAGTTTTGACTTATTTAAAAATTTTGAAGATAGAGGAAATCAATTTAAAAACTTAGTAAATGAGTTATAATTACTTTTGATATTAGTAACAATTTTTAAGATAAGTACATATGATACACTAAATTTAAAAGGGAGGTATTATATGTATTACCAAAATTATGAAGACTATATGCGCCAAATATTAGGATATTCATCTAGTTTTTCTAATATTTATGAAATATATGATTATAAAAACAGAGCATCTGAAAATACATACTATTCAAATAAATTATCCACAAATTTAACAGAAAATGAAATGCTAGATTTGTACCCTGATATTTACAATAAAATATATCCTATAGTTTGCAAATTATGTGATAAAAATAAAGAGCCTATTACTAAAGAATATGTTGAACAACTTACTGATGAAGTATATAACTTAGTTAAAAACGATGAAACTGTTATAAATATAAGAGTGGAAGCTTCAAAATTTCAAGACAAAGAAAATAGTAATATTCCAAAATTTAAAAATGAAATAAGAACAGATAATAAAATCTCAAAAAGAACATCTATAAAAAGTGAAAATTTATCTCAATTTCAAGAAACAAGAAAGTCAAATTTGCTATTAAGAGATTTAATCAAAATTATAATATTACAAAGATTATTTCAAAATATACATAAACCTTCTTATTTAAAGCAATCACGCTTACCATTTCAAGGTGAATTGGAAAGTACGCCATTTCATAAAACTAAACCATTAATTGATCAAAAATCAGATATGAAATATTTCAATTATTAAAAAATTTTTAAAAGATATGCAAAAATATACTGTATATCTTTTTTATTTTTGTTTAGAATAATATTGAAAGTTTGAAATTTTTTCAAATAAAAAAATAAAATAGAAAGGACTAAATTTAAATATGAAAGTTAAAGATTGTATGTGTAACAATGTTATATATGTGGAACCATCTAATACAGTACATGATTGTGCTTATATGATGAGCAATAAGCATATAGGATGTATACCTGTATGTGATAATTCACAAAATGTAGTTGGATTAGTTACAGATCGTGATATTATATTAAGATGTATTGCATGTAATAAAGATCCAAAAACTACACCAGTTAGTGAAATTATGACCTGTAAAGTATGTTGCTGTAATTCAGAAGCAGATATACAAGAAGCTGAACGTTTAATGAGTGAAAATCAAGTAAAAAGAATTCCAATTGTAGAAAATAATAAACTTGTTGGAATTTTAACTTTAGGTGATTTATCTACAAATGAACAAGTAAGTGATAGTACCGTAACAAATGCTTTGAATAATATTTGCAAGTGTGATAAAAATAATGCTCAATAAGCTTAGCCCCGTAAAAACGGGGCAAGAGCACATAAAATTACCATTTTAAACATAATATAGAAAAAGAAGGGAAGGTATATACATATGATTATAGATATGAACTATTGGGGAAAAGTGGTAAAAAATATAATTATATTAGCTTTATCTATTTTGGGATTTTATTTAGGATTTAGACTAGCTATATTTTACATACCTTTTTTAATAGCTTTTATAATATCTCTTATATTAGAACCTTGTATTAGATTTATTATGAGAAAAACTAAACTAAAACGAAGAACTAGTTCAATAATTATATTTGTAATAGCTATACTAATTATTGTAGGGATTTTAATATGGACATCTATAACACTTGTGTCAGAAGCATACAATTTACTTACTAATTTAAATGATTATATTGAACAGATATATAGATTAATACAAAACATTATCTCAAAAATTGACTTTAATAAATTACAAATACCAGATAATATTATGAGTACAATACAAAGTTCTGCTATGGAATTTTTAGGGAATTTGACTAATTGGGCTAAAGATGCACTAACAAATGCTGTCAATTTTCTTACTTCTGTACCAACAATAGGTGTATATACTGTTGTTACTATATTATCATTATATTTTATATGTGTAGATAAAGTATATATGATAGATCAATTAGAGCATCATATGCCACAAACGTGGGTAAAAAAAATAGGAATACATTTAAAAGAACTTACACAATCTTTAGGAGCATATTTAAAAGCAGAACTTATTTTAGTTTTTATATCATTTATCATTACATTAGTTGGATTATACATTTTACATTTTGCAGGATTAAATATACAATATCCTTTAATAATGGCTTTAATTATTGGATTTATTGACTTATTACCAATTTTTGGTTCTGGAACTTTTATGATTCCATGGGCTGTAATAACAGCATGTACAGGAGATTACACCTTAGCTATAAGCATTCTAATACTATGGGCTATTATGTCTGTAGTTAGACAGTTAATAGAACCTAAAATTGTTAGTGGTAAAATAGGAATACATCCAATATTTACTTTAATTGCAATGTACACAGGATTTAAATTTTTAGGTGTAACAGGAATGATTATAGGACCAATTTTATTAATTATTTTAAAAAATGTATTTTCTACTTTTATTGATAAAGGTTTGTTTAAATCTATATTTGAAAGACAAATATAAAAAAATGAATTTTCAGTTTTAAATTGAAAATTCATTTTTCTAATACTAAAAAATATTTATTGTTGGTACAAAAGATTCGTCCGGAGGATAAACATATTCATCAGAAGGTTTATCAATTTCTTGTATCTTCTCAATTTTAATAATAGGCATATCTCCATGATAATTACCTTTAGTAATTTTACCTTCAATCTCAATCCAAGTACAATCTTCATATTTTTTTATGTCTTCATATTCACACAAAAATCCTACCACAACTGTTTGAAAATCAGAAGAAATAACCATATCCCTAGCTAATACAAATTGATTTTGATTAAAATCTGTCATTCTATATACATATCCTGAAAATTTTATTTGTTGACCTACATATTCGTCTATATTATTATGAACAGTTTGTAAAACATTAGTATAATTAATAACAGTTAGTTCTTGAACTTTTGAAAAATTTATATCATCATTTGTTTTAAAAAAATTATTTCCTAAAATACGATAAATAACAATAATTGTTATTATTATTATTATTGCAAATAAAATACCTAAAAATATTTTTCCTAATTTATTTCCATTTACTTTTAAATTACAAATAAACATTTTTTAACCATCCTTTATATATCTAATTATTAAAATGTATGAAGAAAAAAGAAAAGATATTCTATTTCAAGTACAAATTTTTTATTAATCCTATATTTTTCTTGCGATTTTACTGCAAAAGTGATATAGTATGATAGAATAATATTTTGGAAAGGAAAATAACAAATGGGATTATTTAAAACATATAGTCAAAAAGAAGTTAGAAGAGTAAAGCCAATAGTAGAAAAAATAAATAATTTAGAATCTGAAATTGAAAAGTTAACAGATGAAGATTTAAGAAATAAAACTCTAGAGTTTAAAAAAAGAATACAACAAGGAGAAACCCTAGATAGCATTCTACCAGAAGCTTTTGCTGTTGTAAGAGAAGCATCAAAAAGAGTATTAGGAATGAGACATTTTGACGTTCAATTAATAGGAGGAATAATATTGCACCAAGGAAGAATAGCAGAAATGAAAACAGGTGAAGGAAAAACTCTTGTTGCAACATTGCCTGTATATTTAAATGCTTTAACAGGAAAAGGAGTCCATGTTGTTACAGTTAATGATTACTTAGCTAAAAGAGATAGCGAATGGATGGGAAAAGTATATAAATTTTTAGGATTAACAGTTGGGTTAGTTATTAGTGGAATGAATCCAGAATTAAAAAGAGCAGCATATAATGCAGATGTAACATATGGTACTAACAATGAATTTGGCTTTGATTATTTAAGAGATAATATGGTTATATATAAAGAACAATTAGTACAAAGAGAATTAAATTATGCTATAGTTGATGAAATTGATAGTATTTTGATAGATGAAGCACGTACTCCTCTAATTATATCAGGAAGAGGAGCTCAATCATCAGATTTATATAAAAGGGCTAATAACTTTGTATCAAAATTATCTCCTAAAATTTTAGTAGAAGAAGATATAAAAAATGAAGAACAAGCTGAAGATAATGAGAACTATGATTATATAGTTGATTTAAAAGCAAAATCTGCTTCATTAACTCAGAAAGGTATTCAAAAAGCAGAAAGAGAATTTAATTTAGAGAATTTTAATGATATTGAAAATTCTGAGTTAGTACATAATATTAACCAAGCTCTAAGAGCACATGGGATTATGAAAAAAGATATAGATTACATAGTTAAAGATGGAGAAGTCCTTATAGTAGATGAGTTTACTGGAAGAATTATGTATGGAAGAAGATATAATAATGGACTTCATCAAGCTATTGAAGCTAAGGAACATGTAAAAATTGCGGATGAATCTAAAACTTTAGCAACAATTACTTTTCAAAATTATTTTAGAATGTATAATAAACTTGCAGGAATGACTGGTACTGCTATGACAGAAGAAGCAGAATTTGAAGAAATATATAAATTAGACGTAATAGAAATTCCAACTAATAGAGAAATGATACGTAAAGATCATCCAGACATTATTTATAAAAATGAAAATGCAAAATTTAAAGCGGTTATAGAAGATATTAAAAGAAGCTATGAAAAAGGGCAACCTGTATTAGTAGGTACTGTTTCCATAGAAAAATCTGAAAAATTGAGTAATATGCTAAAAAAAGAAGGAATTAAACATCAAGTTTTAAATGCTAAATTTCATGAAAAAGAAGCTGAAATTATAGCACAAGCAGGAAAATTTGGAACTGTTACAATAGCTACAAATATGGCAGGACGTGGTACTGATATTATGCTTGGTGGTAACGGTGAATATTTGGCAAAACAAGAAATGAGAAAATTTGGCTATACAGAAGAACAAATTGAACAAGCAACAGCTTTTAACGAAACATCAGATGAAACAGTATTAACTTCAAGAAATAAATTTAAAGAATTAAAAAATAAATTTGAAAATGAAATTAAAGATGAAAAACAAAAAGTAATAAATGCTGGAGGCTTAAAGATTATTGGTACAGAAAGACACGAATCTAGAAGAATTGATAACCAGCTTCGTGGACGTAGCGGACGTCAAGGAGATATTGGAGAATCAAGATTTTATATAGGATTAGATGATGACTTAATGAAAATTTTTGGTGGAGATATAATTACTAAAGTTTATGATACTCTTGGAGCAGATGAAAACATGCCTATTGAATCAAAAATAATATCTAATGCAGTAGAAAATGCTCAAAAGAAAGTAGAAGGTAGAAATTTTAGTATTCGTAAAAATGTTCTTTCTTATGATGATGTTATGAATGTACAAAGAGGAATTATATATGATGAAAGAAGAAAGGTACTAAATGGAGAAAACTTAAAAGAACATATTAATAAAATGATGTGTTCTTTAGCAGAACAAACTATAAATGAATATTTATCAGATGCTGATAACATGAACATTGAAGGATTTATACAAGATATTAAAGAAATATATGGTATTTCAGATTTAGACTCTCTTCATAAAGATAAAATTAAAATAAATGAAATAACTGAAGAATTAGAAAATAAAATTAATAATATTTATGAAGAGAAAGAAAAGATTATTGGTGAAAACAACATGAGAGAACTTGAAAGAGTTATTATGTTGAAAATAGTTGATGAAAGATGGATGGACCATATAGATGCAATGGATGAATTAAAAGATGGAATAGGGCTTCAAGCATATGGACAAAAAGATCCTGTCGTTCAATATAGAATTGAAGGTTTTGATATGTTTGAGCAAATGAACTTAGACATTCAAACTGATGTTGTAAAATTTTTAATGAATGCTCGAAAAAGAGAAGGAGAAGTTCAAAGGACATCTTCAGTAAAAATCACGGGAGAAGGATTAGATGATACTGTTTCAAAAGAATTAGGTGTAAATTCTCAAAAAACATCAAATACAACAGTAGTAAAAGAAGAACCAAAAGTTGGCAGAAACGATCCTTGTCCATGTGGAAGTGGTAAGAAATATAAACAATGTTGTGGAAAATAGTATAAAATGAAGAATATAAAGATGTATATAGAAAAGTAAATAATAATTTTATAAAATTAAGTAAAAAAGGAGCTTTATAAATATGCAAGACTTAATGAAAACAAATTGTTTGGAAGTAAATGATACAATAATTATCGTTGGAAGTTGTATAGAAAGAATGCAACCAGAAGCATATAAAGAACTAGAAAAAATATCAAATAATATATATGAAGTTTGTTTAGAAAAAGAACATTTAAATATGGTTATTACAAAATTAATAGGAATGGTTTCAAGAGCAAAACTTAATAAAATAATATTTGCTACAGTTGACAAATCTCCTCATTGTATACAACTTCATTACATAATAAAAGAAATAAAAAAAGCTATAGATTTAAATAGTATAAAAGTTTTGAATTATGTAGCAGTTGATAATAAATTAATTGAAATTCCTAATGAAATTATTAGTTTATCAAAGAATTTCTCTAAGTTATTAGAATTTAGAGAATTATTATACAATAAATAAGGGTATTTTAATTAATACATATATTTGAGAGCAAAATAAATTATAAAGTGAAATAATGACAAAGTCTTCTATTTGTCATCAAAAAATAAAAAGGAGGAATTTAAAACTATGAACAAAATTTTTATAATATGTAGTAAAGCTTTTTATAAGGATATAGCACCAATTAAAGAAAAATTAAAAGAAAATGGTTGGGAAGTATTTTTACCACATACATATGAAAATCCTAATGCTGAAAAAGAATGGTATACTAAAGGAAAAGAAGAACATGCAAAAATGAAAGGCGAAATGTTTAGAAAAAGTAGAGATAGAATAAAATCAATGGATGCAGTATTAACTTTAAATTTTGATAAAAACGGAAAAAAGAATTATATTGGTGGTTCAACATTTCTTGAACTATATGAAGCTTTTATGGAAAATAAAAAGATATATTTATGGAATGAAATACCAGAGGGAATTTTATTTGACGAGATAAGTGGATTCGCACCTGAAATTATTAATGGAAATTTAGATTTAATAAAATAGAGATAAATTAAAAAATAGGTAACTTCCCAAAATACTAAGAAATGTAATATTACATTTCTTAGTATTTTTCGAAGATAGTGCAATTTTAGAAATACTCAAGTTAAAAAAGGTCTGCAAACTTTAGTAACAAACACTATATAAAAGTAATTTAATTAAAAATTTAAAAAACAGTTTGGATAAATCTTATACAAATTAAAATATTTTAAGCGGTAAGTATATGAAATTTTCTTCTTTTAGTATATAATAATATAAAAGAAAAATATAAAGGAGATGAATTAAAATTAAAGAATTTGAAGCAAAAAAAGAAACTGAAAAAGTTATTGAATTTATACGAGAATATTATAAGAAAAATAATTTAGGAGGAGCCATAATTGGAATCTCTGGAGGAAAAGACAGTGCAGTTGTTTCAGCCTTATTTACAAAAGCACTGGGAAGCGAAAATATAATTGGAGTAACAATGCCTTGTTATTCAAATATAGAAGATAAAATTGATGCTAAGCTTATTAGTGATTATTATGGATTTAAAATGATTAATTTTGATATTACAGGAATTTTTGATACTTTTAAAAATGAATTAAATAGTTTAGGAAATTTTTCTAAAGAAGATGTAAAAAACAGTGATATTAATCTAAAACCAAGACTTAGAATGACAACTCTTTATTATTTAGCTGCATTATATAGTACTATTAAGAAAAAAACTTATTTAGTAGTTGGTACATCTAATAAATGTGAATTATATGTAGGTTATTTTACTAAGGGAGGAGATTCTGTTCACGATATATCTCCAATAGCAGATTTTACTGTTGAAGAGGTAATAAAAATTGGAGAATATTTAAAAGTTCCATCAAAAGTACTTTATAAAACTCCAAATGATGGTTTATCTAATAAAAATGATGAAGATAAATTAGGAGTGAAATACAGTCAAATAGCATCTTATATAAAAGATAAAAATAGTGTTGATGAGAAAACAAAGAAAAAGATAGAGCAACTACATAACAATAGCAAACATAAATTTGAAATTCCAATTTATAGAAAAGGTGGACAATAAGATGAAAATAGGAGTATTTGTAGGAACTTTTGATCCAATACATAAAGGACATACAGATATAATTAACTATTTAATAAAAGAAAAAATAGTTGATAAAGTATTGGTTATTGCAACTGGTAATTATTGGGACAAACAAAATATAACAGACTTAAAAATAAGATTAGATATGTTAAACTTAATAAAGAATAATGACATAATAATTGATAAAAAACATAATAAATTAAAATATACTTATCAAATATTAGATAATTTAAAAAAAGAAAACAAAGAGCATGAATTCTATCTGATAATAGGAGCTGATAATGCCAAGCTACTTTATAAATGGGAACATTTTAATGAATTAATAGAAAATAATATAATAGTTATAGCAAGAAATAATGAAAAAATAAATTTAAAAACAGAAAAAATGATAATTATAGATAAAAATTTTGGAAATATATCATCTACCAAAATAAGAAATGATATTGAAAAATATAAAGAATATATAAACAAAAATGTTTATTATTATATAAAAAAGAATAATATATATAATTCAAATTAATTAAACATTTATGAAAGGAAAAATGAAATATGAGTTTTATAGGAAATATTTTATGGTTTATTTTTGGAGGTATTTTTAGTGGATTATCTTGGATTTTATCAGGAATAATTTGGTGTGTAACTATTGTTGGAATTCCTTATGGATTACAATGCTTTAAATTTGCATCACTTTCATTTGCTCCATTTGGAAAAGAGGTAGAATATGGTGGAGGAGTAACATCGTTATTTGCAAATATAATATGGATTATATTTTTTGGTATTCCAATGGCTTTAGAAAATATAATTTTAGGTTGCATATGGTGTATAACAATAGTAGGAATACCTTTTCGGGTTACAGTTTTTTAAAATTGCAAAATTGTCTTTAGCACCTTTTGGAGCAAAAATAGTATATAACTAAAGAGTTTAAAGGAGTGAAATTTTGTGAAAACAGAAAAAAGTATTTTAATAGCTTTTATCTTAAATTTATTATTTTCATTACTTGAATTAATAGGCGGAATATTTACCAATAGTATATCAATAATATCTGATGCAATCCATGATTTTGGAGATGCATTAAGTATAGGAATATCATTAGTATTAGAAAAAATAAGCAAAAAGAAACCAGATAAAAAATATACTTATGGATATGCTAGATATTCAGTGCTTGGAGCATTAATAACAACTATTATATTAACAATAGGTTCTATATTTGTAATACTAGGTGGAATAAACAGAATTTTAAAACCTGAAATAATTAACTATAATGGAATGATTATTTTTGCTATATTTGGAGTAATAATTAATTTTCTTGCCACTTATTTTACAAGAAAAGGGGATTCAATAAATCAAAAAGCAGTAAATTTACATATGCTTGAAGATGTATTAGGTTGGATAGTAGTATTAATAGGTTCTATACTCATGAAGTTTACAAACATTTTAGTAATAGATTCTATTATGTCCATAGGTATAGCAATATTTATATTTATTAGTGCTTACAAAAATTTAAAAGATATTTTAGATTTATTTTTAGAAAAAACACCTAAAAATATATCTGTAGAAGAAATTAAAAAATCTTTATTAAATATAAAAGATATAATAGATGTTCATCACATTCATATATGGAGCATAGATGGTTTTACTAATTATTCAACAATGCATATTGTTACTGAAAATAAAAACGTAAAAGAATTAAAAAGTCAAATAAGAAATGAAATGTGTAAACAAGGCATTTCTCATACAACAATAGAAATAGAAGATAAAAATGATAATTGTGATGAAAAAGAATGTGAAATTAAGATTAATAATAAAGAAAATCATCAGCATCAGCATCATCACCATTAGAAATATAAAAGGTGAAAATACGATTAAAATAAGAAAGGAATTAAAGCAATTATGAAAGAAATAAATTTAAAAGTAAATGGAATGCACTGTAAAGGATGTGAAAATAGAATTAAAAATTTATTAAGTACAATAGATGGAGTTGATGAAGTTATTGCAAATCACATTAATGGTACAGTTGTAATTAAAGCAAATAAAGAAATTGATTTAAAAAAAATAAGAGAAATAATAGATGATTTAGGATTTGAAGTTGAGGAAAATTAAATATGAAAAATATTATATTAGTAATAGAAGGAATGACTTGTAGTGCTTGCTCTAATGGATTAGAGAAATATTTAAATAAACAAAATGGAGTAATAAATGCAAATGTAAATCTTGTAATGGCAAATGCAAATATTGATTATGATGAAAATATCTTAGACCAAGAAAAAATTGAAAAATATGTAAAACAAGCAGGATTTAAAAGTGGAGGAATTTTTAAAGAATTTAAAATTGAAAAAGAAAATAAAACTGAAAAAATAAAATTTATAGTATTTTCAATATTAGCAATAATTCTAATGTATATATCAATGGGACACATGATAAATTTGCCGCTTCTTGCAGTATTTAATTCACGTACAAACCCTATTATTTATACAAGTTCATTATTTATATTAACAGTTCCATTTTTAATTTACGGATATGATATTTTAAAAAATGGATATAAAAATTTAATACACAAAATTCCAAATATGGATACATTAGTATCAATAGGGGTAATTAGTAGTTTTATATATAGCTTATATGGAATGTTTAAAATAATAAAAGGTGATTATAGCTATATAATGAGTTTATATTTTGAATCATCAGCTATAATAATTTATTTTGTGAAACTTGGAAGATATCTAGATGGCGTTAATAAAGATAAAACCAAAGAAGCAATAAAAAAATTAGTGGAGATAACGCCAAGTAAAGCTACTATTGAAATAAATGGAAAAGAAAAAGAAATAACTTTAGATGAAATAAAGAAAGATAATATATTAATAAGTAAACCAGGAGAAAAAATAGCGGTTGATGGTGAAATAATAGAGGGTAAAGCACATCTAGACGAATCTTTTATTACAGGAGAAAGCAAACCGATAATGAAAAAAGATGGAGAAAAAGTTATTGCAGGGAGCCTTAATTATGACGGATTCATAAAATATAAAGCAGAAAAGATAGGCAAAGAGTCAACTATATCAGAAATAATCAGATTAGTTATAGAAGCAAGCAATACCAAATCACCAATAGCAAAAATTGCAGATAAAATTTCAGGATATTTTGTACCAACTGTATTAGCTATATCAATAGTAACATTAGTTGTATATTTATTGTTAGGTTTTAATTTATCTACTGCTATTTCAACATTTGTTACAATACTCGTAGTAGCTTGTCCATGCAGTTTAGGATTAGCTACACCACTTGCTATAGTTGTAAGTGAGGGTATATGTCTTAGCAATGGAATATTAGTGAAGAAAAGTGAAATATTAGAAACGGCCTCAAAAATAAATACTATAGTTTTTGACAAAACAGGAACATTAACTTATGGAAAACTTAAAATTTTCAAGATATATAATTATAGTAATCTTAAAAATAAAGAACTTTTGCAGATAGTAGGAAGTATAGAAGTAAAGTCAACGCATCCAATTGGAAAAGCTTTTTCAGACTATATTAATGAAAATAAACAAGTTAAATTAGTGGTAAATAACTTTGAAAATATGACAGGATATGGTATTATAGGAGAAATTCAAAATCAAAAGTATATATTAGGTAATAGAAAAATAGTAGAAAAATTTTCCATTGCAAATACTCATATAGAAGATGAGAAAGAATTAACGGCAAAAGGAAATAGTATTATTTATGTTATTAAAAATGAAGAAATAATAGCTTTAATTGGAGTAAATGATATTGTAAGAAAAAATGCTAAGGAAACTATAAAAAAATTAAATCAAAAGAATATTAAAACTATTATGCTCACAGGAGATAATAAAGAAACAGCTGAAAATATAGGAAAAGAAATAGGAATTTCAGAAATTATTTCTAATGTATTACCATCAAAAAAAGCAGAAATAATAAAGAAGTTAAGAAAAGAAAATAAAAAAGTAATGATGTGCGGAGATGGAATAAATGATAGCCCAGCTTTAGCAAATAGTGATATTGGAGTAAGTGTAAAGAGTGGAACAGATATAGCAATAGATTCTGCTGATGTAATACTAATTAAAAATGACTTAAATTCTATTTTAAAATTGATAAATATAAGTGAAAATACAGTAAGAAATATAAAACAAAATTTATTTTGGGCATTTTTCTATAATGTATTAATGATACCTATAGGAATGGGAATATTAAGGCCAATAGGAATTTCAATAAATCCGATGATTGCTAGCCTAGCGATGATATTTAGTAGCCTTACTGTTATTACAAATGCTCTAAGTTTAAAAAAGTTAAATCTATAGAATTTAAAAATAGAAATAAATTAAATTATGAATTTTATTAAAATATTTGACTTAAAGTATACTTTTATTAAAGCCACAGTTACATCTACAATGTACGATATGACAAGAGTAAATGCTAATGGATATTTTGATAAAGGCGATAACGAAGAAACGCGATATCAAATGAAAAAAGCATTAAATGAGGAAAGAATAAGAGATTATAAAAATAATTCTTATGAAAGAGCTGATGGTTGCTTAGAATTACCTGTTCCAGATAATGTACCATTTTTCGTTAAAGATTATAGTGAGTATTATAAAGGTAGATGTTATCATAAGAGAAGTTTAAATTCTAATGAAGGGTGGAACAAAACTGGATATATGTCTTTTATAAATCAACCAATACTAAAATATAGTAATGAAATTAGAAGTGCTGTTTTAATGATTCATGGAGAAAAAGCGCACTTTTGCTATTTTAGTAAAGATGCGTATAGAAATATGATAAAAGGTAGTAAATATACACATAATAAAGAATTATTGAATAAGGAAAAAAATTAGGAGAAAAAGCTTAAATGAGAAAAAAGATAATTATAATAACTATAATATCAAGTATTATTATTATGGTAGGAATATCTGTGAAGAATTTGATGGATAATAAAAAAGATAAAGAAAATATTCTTATAGAAGATACATATTCTAATAATAGTAATGATGAAAATGAAGAAATAATAAATGATGAGGAGAAAAATAAAATTATGCAATTGTATTTAAAAATTAATAATAGAACTTTAACAGTATTATTAGAAAATAATTCATCAGTAGATGCATTAATAGATAAATTAAAACAAAATGATATTACAATAAATATGAGAGATTATGCTAATTTTGAAAAAGTAGGAGAGCTAGAATTTGAATTACCACGAAATGATAAACAGATTACAACACAAGCAGGAGATATAATTTTATACCAAGGAAATTCAATAACTATTTATTATGACGTTAATAGTTGGAGTTTTACAAAGTTAGGGAAAATACAAAAAATTACTCAAGATGAATTAAAAGATATATTAGGTACAGGGAACGTAATAGTTACATTTTCTTTAAAAAAATAAATTATTTAACACTCTCTTTTAAGAAAGAACTTTACAAAATGATTATGGAATAATATAATACAGTTGTAAATATCTTTATGGAGGAATTTAAAAATGAGAAAAAACATTAAAACATCTGAAGCAATATTTCCTATGCCTGTATTAATGATAGCAACATATAATGAAGATGGAAGTATTGATGTAATGAATGCAGCCTGGGGAACAATGTTAAGTAAAAATCAAGTAATATTAAATTTAACAGAAACACATAAGACTGTTAAAAATATTAAAACAAGAAAAGCATTTACTGTTAGTATTGCTGATAGTAAACATGTTGTAGAAGCAGATTATTTTGGAATAGTGTCGGCCAATAATACTCATAATAAATTTGAAAATAGTGGATTAACAGCAACAAAATCAGAAAATGTAGACGCACCGATTATAAACGAATTTCCTATTTGTCTTGAGTGTGAATTTATAGAATACCAAGCTGATGAATATGGATGTGGAGTAATAGGAAAAGTAGTAAATGTAACTGCAGATGAAAATGTAATGAATGGAGAAAATGTTGATATTGAATTAGTTAATGCTATTACATTTGATCCATATACTCATGGATATTATAAAGTTACTGAAAGAGTTGGAAATGCCTTTAAAGACGGGCTACAACTAAAAAAATAGTAATGAAATTAAAAGACAGATAGTTTATTGAAAATTATCTGTCTTTTAATATATAATCAAAACAATAATTAGTGCAATATATTAAAAAATACAAATGATGATAAGAAATATAACAACATAACTATTTAGAGATAATTAATATCAATTAGTATTAAAAATGCATATTATAATTTAGGAGGGATAAAAATGTATTCAGATTATTATAATATGTATAATCAATATTATGGCTTTAATGACCAAAATTATAGAAGTAATGAGAATCAAACGAGTAATGAAGAAATAATTACTTTAAATCAAGCTATAGACTTAATTAGACAATCTGTAGAAAATGAAAAAGAAGATGAGATGTTTTATGATACTATAATAAAACAAGCACCAACAGAAAAAGAAAAAGACATAATAAGAAGTATTAGAGATGATGAAAAAAAACATAATCAAATTTTAAGAAAATTATATTATGAATTTACAGGACAGATACTACCAGTAGATACTTTAGCAAACGAATTAAATAATATTATGGACTACAAATTGAATTTAGAAAAAGCTTTATTTGGTGAATTAGATGCAGTAGTAAAATATAGAAAAATAATGGGAACAATGCCAAGTGGTAGTAGTTATACATTACTTATGTCTATTATGACAGATGAGCTAAGACATGCAAATAAATATAATTTTTTAATACACAATGCAAAATAGAAACTTAAATAGAATATAAAAATGCATTGTAGCATTACCCAGTGTCTAAAAACACTGGTTTTTCTTTTGATTAAAACAAGATATATTATATCACTTTATATTTGCATTTTTTTCATTATTCTATTATAATATAAACATATATTAATTGGGAGAAATTAAAAATGAAAATATTAATTATTTGTAGTAAAAAATTTTATTCAAAAATAGAAGAAATTAAATATAAATTAGAGAAAGCAGGCCACATTATATATTTACCAAACTGTTATGATGATCCGTCAACTGAAGAAAAAATGAAAAGTTTGGGAAAAAAGGAACACCAATTATTTAAGGCAAAAATGTTTAAACAAAGTGAAAATACCATAAAAGAAATGGACGCTGTATTAGTTTTAAACTTTAACAAAGAAAAAAATGGTATAATTTATGAAAATTATATAGGTGGAGCAACATTTTTAGAAATGTATGATGCTTTTAAAAATAATAAAAAAATATTTTTATATAATGATATTCCTGAAGGAATGTTGTTTGATGAAATAGAAGGTTTTGCACCTATAATAATAAATGGTAATTTAAACAATGTTAAATAATAAACATAATTCAAAGGAGAAACTATGAACAACGAAATTTACATAGGAGACAATTATGACGTTTTATCTAATAAGAAATTTAGAGATAAATATATAAATAAATTAAAATTGATTTATATAGATCCTCCATACAATACCTTAAATCAAAAGTCTTATAAAGATAAAACAGATAGTAACTATTGGGCTGAATTTATTGAATGTAGATTGCAGCTTTCTAAAGATTTACTAAAAGAAGATGGAGTAATTTTTATTAGTATTGATGATAATGAGTTTGCTTCTTTAAGAATTATTTGTGATAAAATTTTTGGTAAAGAAAATTTTGTGGGAACGTTTATAACCCAACAAGCACAAAGAAGTAATGCAAAATACATTAATACGGTACATGAATATATAATTTGTTTTGCTAAAAACAAAAAAAAGCTTCAAAAGTTTCAAGTAAATAGAATGGAAATACCAGAAGACAATAAAATGATTACAAAACTTAAGACAGAAATAAAAGAAATATATAATACCGAAGGATATAAAGAGGCCAATAAAAAAATTAAAGATATTATAAAAAATTATTGTGAAGAATATGGTATTTCATGGTTACGAAATTATTCAAATGTAGACGAAAATGGAAGAATATATTTTGCTGTTGATTTATCTACACCTAGTAATCCACGAGAAGTAAATATTCCTGAAATAGGTTTAAAACTAGATCCTTTACAAACAAGAGGTTGGATAAGTGATAAAAGATTTATAGAATTATTCAATAAAAAAAGGTTATGTTTTAAGGGAAATAGACCATATTCAAAATTATACATAGAAGAAGCAATGGATAATGCTCCATCTATACTAAAATTTTACTCACGTCATGGAACAAATGATTTAAAAAAGTTAGGATTAGATGATTTATTTGATACACCTAAACCTGTAGAACTAATAAAATTTCTAATTAGAATTTCTACAAAACCGGAAGACATTGTTTTAGATTTTTTTGCTGGTTCTGGAACAACTGCACAAGCTGTTTACGAATTAAATTCAGAAGAAAACAGAAATAATAGTTATATTTTAGTACAAATAGACGAAAAAATAGATTCTAAAACCTCAGTCTACAAAAAATGTAAAGAATTAAAAATAACCCCAAGCATGAAAAATATATTAACATACAGAATAGATACTTTTTTAAAAAAACAAAATATAAAAAAAGATTATACTTTATATGAAGAAATGGAAGAGAAAATAAATGAACAATGAAGATTTAAAATTATTTGAAAAAGGAAATTATCAAAATATTAATCAAAATTTTATAGAAGAAGGAAAAACAGTTTTACAAGAATTGCAAAAAGTACAAGAAAAATATGATAAACTTGATACAGATACTTTTATAAATGAACTTAGAGATTCAATAGCAGGTTATACTTTAGGTTTTAACCTAGTTAATGTAGAAAAACATGGTTTTGACTGTAAGAGTAATAATTTATATTTAGAAGTTAAATCTGCAAGCTTTTCTTCAGAATCTTGGCAAGCAACATTTAATGATACAACATTAGAAAAAGCAGAAGCGTTTAAAGATAAGAAAGTATTTTTAGCTTTAGCAGTTTGGAAAGGTGCAAGTGATCTACTATTTATTTGTTATGGTCAAAATGAAAAAATAGGAAAATTTTTAGAAAAAAAAGTAAAATGGTTTAAAGATGGAAATACTGTTAGAAGTACTCAATCTATACCTTTAACAAAATTAGTATTTGATTATGGCTTTAATATATTAGCTGTTAATAGATCAAAAAAAGAAATACTTTCTATGCTTAAAAATAAAAATACAAAATTTAAAAAATTACAAGAAGATGACATTATAAGTATTGAAGAATTTAATGTATTTAAGATAAAGGATGTGGTACAATGTTAGAATTAGAAGAAAATTTGAAGAGCCTACAGGAATTTAAAAAGCGTTTAGAACAAATAGGTGATTCACTTTGATGTAAATTATAAGGAACAAGAATTAAAAAAATTAGAACAATTAACAACACAAAATAATTTTTGGAATGATATTAATAATAGTTCTAAAATTTTAAAACAAATAAATAGCTTAAAATCTAAATTAGAAGAATATAGAAAGTTAAATGTACAACTTAATAATTTAATTGATATTAATAATCTTTTACAAATGGAATTAGATGTAGATTTATTTAAAGAGTTATTAAAATCTACAACTATTTTAGAAAAAGATATAGAAAAATTAGAAATAACAACATTATTACATGGTAAATATGATTATAATAATGCCATTATAACAATTCATCCGGGTGCAGGAGGAACAGAAGCTCAAGATTGGGCAGAGATGCTTTATAGAATGTATTCAAGATGGGCAAACAATAATGGCTATCAAATAAAAGAACTAGACTATCTTGAAGGAGATGAAGCTGGCCTTAAAAGTGTTACTTTTAGTATTAATGGAGCATATGCATATGGCTATCTTAAGGGAGAAATGGGAGTTCATCGTTTAGTTAGAATTTCTCCTTTTGATGCTGGAGGGAGAAGACATACATCATTTGCTTCTATAGAGGTTCTACCAGAAATAACAGAAGATATTGAAATAGAAATTAATCCAGATGATTTAAGAATTGATACATACCGTGCTTCAGGTGCAGGAGGGCAACATATAAATAAAACATCTTCTGCTATTAGAATTACACATATACCTACAAATATAGTAGTTTCCTGTCAATCAGAACGTTCTCAAATACAAAACCGAGAAACTGCAATGAAAATGCTTAAATCAAAATTATTAAATTTAAAAGAGCAAGAACAAAAAAATACTATTGATGAACTAAAAGGAATTCAAATGGATATTGCTTGGGGAAGTCAAATTCGTTCGTATATATTCTGCCCATATACCTTAGTAAAAGATCATAGAACGAACTATGAAGTAGGAAATGTACAGGCGGTAATGGATGGAGAAATAAATGGATTTATTGATAGTTATTTAAAACATAATTTAGAAAAATCTTAGAAGAGTATTGTTAATATAATACTCTTTTTTATGTTCTAAATAAGACAAGGCTTGAATATATATTATATATACTAATTTTAAGGAGTGATTTTATGCCTATAGATGATAGAAAAAATATGTCTACAATGGCAAATGTAATTCAAAATATTATTTTAGAAAACAGAGAAAAACTTAATATAACTGGTGTATTAGATGTACTTAGTTTTGATGACCAGATTGTTATTTTAGAAACAGAACTTGGACTTCTTACTGTTAAAGGGGAAAATTTAAGAATAAATAAATTAAGTTTAGATACTTCTGAAGTTACAATAGATGGAGAAATATATCAATTAGCATACAGTGAAAAAAATAGTATAGAAAAAGGTGGAGGATTACTAAATAAAATTTTCAAATAATAGTAATATTCAACAAATTATGCTTCTTTAAAGCAAAATTCGCTAATTGAAAGGAAGGAGACAAATTTGGAAGAAGTATATAATCAGCTGTTTTGTTTACTGGTATTTTTTATTACAGGAATTACAATTGGAGTTTTATTTGATATCTTTAGAATTCTAAGAAAAAGCTTTAAAACATTAGATTTTATAACATATATAGAAGATATTTTATTTTGGGTTTTAAGTGGTAGCATAATATTATTTTCTATTTTTAAATTTAATGATGGACAAATTAGAAGTTATGTTATAATAGGAATATTTTTTGGAATTTTTATATACATAATTACAATTAGTAAAATTATTATAAAGTATAGTGTTATGATAATAAAATGGTTTAAAGAAATCATTTCTTATCCAATACATATAGTTACAAATATTATAAAAAATATAATTGTTAAACCAATACAATTAATATTAAAAAACTTAAAAATACAAAAAAACAAATAAAAATACAAAAAAGTCAAAGAAAATTAGAAAGAAAAGAAGGAATTTTGTAAAAAATGTAGAAAAAATAAATATAATATGCTATAATTTATAAGAATTTAATAAGGAAAGAAAAATACATATGAAAAATAAAAACTTTAAAATAACATTAAAACGTTTATTATTTATTGCTATAGCTTTTTATGTTGTATATACCTTTTTAATACAGCAAAAACAGTTAAATGCATATAAATCAGATGCAGATAGATACTCAGAACAAATTGCTATTGAACAAGAAAAAAAAGCAGAATTAACTCAAACTAAAGAAAATATAAATTCAAAAGAGTACATTGAAGAAATAGCACGAGAAAAATTGGATATGTATCTACCAAATGAAAAAGTATATATAGATATCAGCAAATAATTTTAATATTAAATAATGGGGGATTATCTCTCATTATTTATAAATTATTTATAATAAAAAATATATTTATTCAAAATTAATTTAATCTAAAGAATTTTATCTTTTAAAATCCAAAATAACTAAAATCAATTAAATAATTAAAAATATGGGGGATCTTTATGGACTTAGAAAATTATACTATAGTTGAATTACGACAAATATTAAAAGAAAAAGGAATAAAAAATGTTTCAAAATTAAAAAAAGAAGAAATTATAGAATTACTTTCAAACGAAGAAAAAGAAGATAGTTTGTTAGAAAATTATAATGTTAATGTAATTGAAAATACTATTAATGAGCCAATAGATGGAACTTATAAATTAACAAATGCAGACGATGAAATTGTTGAAGGAATATTAGAAGTTTTACCAGATGGATATGGCTTTTTAAGAGGAGAAAATTATTTATCTACACCAAAAGATGTATATATTTCTCCTGTTCAAATTAGAAGATTTAAATTAGACAAAGGAGATAAAATAAAAGGTATAGCAAGGTTGCCTAAAGAAGGAGAGAAATTTCCTGCTTTAATTTATGTTGGAGAAGTAAATGGAGATGCACCAGAAAAAGCATATAGAAGGCAAAAATTTGATGATTTAACGCCAATATATCCAGAAGAAAGAATAAGATTAGAAACGATACCAACAGAATATTCTATGAGAATAATAGACTTAATATCTCCAATAGGAAAAGGTCAAAGAGGTATGATAGTTGCACAACCTAAAGTTGGAAAAACTACTTTATTAAAGAAAATAGCTAATAGTATAGCTATAAATAATCCTGAAATAGAATTAATAGTTCTTTTAATTGATGAACGCCCTGAAGAAGTTACAGATATGAAAAGAAGCATTAAAGGAGATGTAATTTATTCTACTTTTGATGAACTACCAGAACACCATGTAAAAGTGGCAGAAATGGTGTTGGAAAGAGCCAAGAGACTAACAGAGCAAAAAAAGGATGTTGTTATTCTATTAGATAGTATTACTCGTTTAGCAAGAGCATATAACTTGTCTATACCTTCTTCGGGAAGAACATTATCAGGTGGTTTAGATCCCAGTGCTTTACATAAACCTAAAAAATTTTTTGGAGCAGCAAGAAATATAGAAAATGGAGGAAGCTTAACTATTTTAGCCACTGCTTTAATAGAAACAGGTAGTAGAATGGATGATGTTATTTTTGAAGAATTTAAAGGAACTGGAAATATGGAAGTTCATTTAGATAGAAAATTATCAGAAAAAAGGATTTTTCCTGCGATTGATATAAATAAATCAGGAACTAGAAGAGAAGAACTATTATTAGATGAAAAAGAACTAGAAACAGTATTTGCATTAAGGAAAGCAATGTCAACAATGTCTGTAGCAGATGTTACAGAAGAATTAATTAAACAAATAGTTTCTACTAAGAATAATTTAGAGTTTTTAGATAAAATGTCTTATTTCTTAAAAAATGCAAAATAGATATAAAAATAAATATACAGAAGAGAAAAGGATGTAAGTTATGGGAATTTTTTTAATAATTTTTATAATTCTAAGTGTTTTATTAATATTAAAATTAAATACAAATGATTTTAAAGGTAAAAGTGGAGAAAAGCTTGTTGCAGAAAGATTAGATATTATAGATGGTTATAAATATATTTTAAATAATATTATGTTTAATGATAATGGAAAAAGTAGACAAATTGATCATATTGCTATTACGGAATATGGTATTTATATTATTGAAACAAAAAATTATGCAGGTGATATATATGGAAGAGAAAATTCAAACGAGTGGCAACAGTATTTAAATAGAAAGTGTTTTAAATTTAAAAATCCTATACATCAAAATTATGGTCATACAGAAGTTGTAAAAAAACAATTAGAAGGTTTTATAGATACTACTGTAATTTACTCAATAATAGTGTTTATTAGAAGATGTAAACTACATACTGATACTAAAACTCCCATAATTTATGAGGATCAATTAGCTTCTTTTATAAGAAATAGAGCTAAAATACTAAATAAAGAACAAATTAACCAAATATACCAAATTTTATTAGATAATAGTATAAAAAACAAAGAAACAATAAAAAATCATAAAGAGAATGTTAAAAACTATATACAATATAAAGAAGAATTGATAAAAGAGGAAACATGCCCAAGTTGTTATGGAAAATTAATTAAAAGACATGGAAAAAAAGGATACTTCTATGGATGTAGTAATTTTCCAAAGTGTAAATATACAAAATGCATAGAAGAAGTAGAGAGAAGTTAGAATAACATACTTATTCTAATTTCTCTTTAATTTCTTCAATTATATTATACATATCAAATTTCATTTTCATTTCTTCAATTTTTTGTTGTTTATTATAGTATGAGATAAAAGCTATTATTATACCAATAACTAAACTTATCAATATTGCAATAATCAAATCTTTTTTTATAAAAAAATTATTTATCAATGCAGCTACAAAAATAAATATTACAATTATTGATAAAGCTTTTACATAATTTAAAAATCCTAAAAATTGTATTCTTTTAAAATATAGTTTTTCATCAAATATTTTCATCTAAACAAAAACCTTTCTTTTATTATATTATAATAAGTATATATAAATTCTTTAAAAAAATCAATAAGAAGTAGGAGAGAATATATATTTTTTTGAGATACTTTATTGCACAAAATCAAAGTTGCATGATATATAAATATTTTTACAGTTATTGTAAAAATATTAGACTTTTGCTTTTAAATACATAATCTAAATAAAATAATAAATAACAAAAATAAGACTAAAAAAATATAAAATGACAAATATGTCTAGTCTTATTTTTTTTATGTCTTATTTCCCATAAATTTTTTAAATTTAACATATATTTTTATGAAATACCAACAAGAACTAACATAAAAAAGTATATTTTATAAAAATATTATGTTTTTTTGCTTCTTGGGTATGGTTTTATTTCGTCTGTTAATCCTAATAAATAATCTACTGATACATTAAAGTATAGGGCTATTTTTTTTAATGTTTCTATGTTTGGCTCGTATTTCCCTATTTCATAAAATGACAAACTTCTTTGGTCTACAAGTATTTTTTCTGCTAATTCTTTTTGCTTTAAGTTGTTGTCTTCTCTTAATTCTCTTAGTCTTTCATTAAAATTTTTCATTTTTCACCTCAAAAAAATTTTAGCATACTAAGTAAATTAGTATTGACATTTACTAATAAACTTAGTATAATATGTCTGTACTAAGAAAATTAGTACGGATTAAAAGTTGCAGGGACACTTTCCCTAACTGGTGTCCTTTGTGACCAATAAATTAATGGAGGTATTAAATATGAAATGTCAAGGAGAAGTTATTTTTAAAAGTATAGAAAAAAGAGAAGGTGGAACCTTCAAGGATAGTACTGGAAGGGATTTAACATATCCATCAGCTTATGTCGTAAAATTTGATGAGAATATAGACGGAAAAATAACAGAAAGAAAAGCTAAATTTGCAGACACTAATGTTGGTCTTTATACGAAGTTTAAGACTTTGCAACCTTATACAAAAATAGAGCTTATAGGAAATGTTGTTTTTCAAAACTCTGGTTGTAAACTAGAAGTAACAGACTTTAATGTTATTAAATAGATATTATTTAAAAAATAATATAAAAATAGTTAGAAGGGGGGAAGTCTTGTGGAAAATACTGCTTTTGATATAAGTACAGTTTTAGACCCTATTAGTGAAGCTTTAACTACTGCGATTACACCTGGTCAAATAGTTGGTATTATAGCTTCTGTAATAGGTGTTGGAATGACCTTTGTATTAATGTGGTTTGGTGTAAGAAAACTAATTTCTATCTTTAGAAAAGCTGTTACAAAGGGAAAAATAAGTGCATAGTAATTTAAAGGGAGAAGTGTGGGGGGATTTCTCTCTTTTTGTTTTTAAAAGGAGTTATTTATGAATAATTTTTTAGATTTTGGACTAATAAGTGAACTTATTCCTTTACCGTTTACTATTATGTCTATTGGTTTCAGAAAAATGAGAGGTTTAATTATGGAAGAAACAATTAAAAATGTTAATAAAAAAGAATTATTTAATTATTTAATAGAAAATAGAATTTTTCTTGAAAGTTTAACTTATGAAGATATTAAACATTATAAAAAAATATTTACTAAGATTAAAAATCAAAGATTTAAACAAAAAATAAAGGAGTTTTTTAAATGTGGAATATATTAAATACAATAAGCAGGAGTATAAGAAAATTGATATCACAAATATGGAAAATTATAAAGGGCTTGAATCTTACCTCAAGTCTTGTTCTGAAGCTTATATTAATTTTCTTGATAATTATTTTGTTCGTGAAGGGGGCATTTTAACAAATGAGCTTAGATTTACAGATGTTGGAGGGTAGCTTAAACCCTGTAAATATATATAAAATAATTAAATATAAAATGAAATTTGCTAAAGACCACCCTGACTATTTTGACCCTGAGGGGCTTCTTGTTTTTTGTGGTAGTCAAGGTTCTGGGAAAACTCTTTCTGCTGTTCAATATGTAAGAAATCTTTGTATAGAATACCCTAGAGCAATACTTTGTACTAATTGCAAAATAAATAACTTGCCTGGTCATACTGCGGTAGTTCCTTATGAAGGAATAGAAAGTCTTACAAGATATGAAAATGGAGAATTTGGAGTCATTTACTTTATAGATGAAATTCATCTCGAGTTTAATTCTCTCGAGAGTAAAAATATTCCTATAGAAGTTATGATTGAAATTTCCCAGCAAAGAAAACAAAGAAAACATATTGTAGGTACTTCTCAAGTTTATACTAGAATGGCAAAGCCATTAAGAGAGCAAATAAAGAATGTAGTTATATGTAAAAAATGGCTTGGCTGTATTCAATTTAATAGGCTTGTAGATGGGGAAAACGCAAGGGAAGTAGATGGAAAACTTAAATTTGATACAAATAAAATATGCTTATGGTTTCATTCTCCTGAATTATATGGTTCTTATGATACTTATGCTAAAATGAAACGATATAGGAAGGAGTGGAACGGCGTTGCTAGACAAAGCTTATATAATTGATTTAAAAGTATTAAAGAAAGTTTTAAAAGATATAAAAAAATTAAAAAATAAAGGAGTGTTGTAAATGGATTATAGTAGTTTTGTTCCTGTTGTTGCTGATATTATGAAAGCAGCATTGCCTATAGGCATTGTTTTTATACTTACTGAACGTCTTACTCAAATGTTTTTAAAATTTGCTTTTCCAAAAATATATGATAAATAGGGGGGTACTAAATGGATTATACTTTAATTTTAAATGAAATAAATAATAATCAAGTTCAAATATTGAATTATATAAAAGATATTGAAGAAGGTGTTTTTTGCTTAGTTCTTGTTTCTTCTATTATTTTCTTTTATATCTTTTTAAGAAATATGACTAAATAGTAATAAAGGGGTGTATTTATTATATGGCATTAATAAAAAAATGCTTATTAATACTAATATTTGCTTTATTAATAATATCTATTAATAATATTAGTAGTGCTTTTACTTTTGAGTTGAATGATAAAAGTTATAATACAGATGATTTAAACATAGAACTTTTGGAAAAGAACTTTGTTTTTTATAACAATGCAAATTATATATACATATATTCTTCTGATAATGAAGTTTATAAAAATTCTAATGGTCGTTATGGTTTTTCTGGTACACTTTTTTCTTATATGATAAATATTTCTACTAACAAGATAACTAAAAATGTTTATGAAGCGACAGATATGCAAGTTGGTTTTTTTGAAACTTATAATATTTTATATTTAGATTATAGTGTTAAAGATACTGAGGGAAAAGTTGTTATTCCTCAGCTTAATGGTTTTGGTTTAGAATTGTCTATATCTGAAACTAATCCTACTACTAATGTCCCAATAGTTATTTCTTGTCAAAACTTAACGGAAGATGAAGCTTATAAGTATAAATTATATGTAAAAGAGGGGGACAATGATTATAAAGAGTGTGATATTAGAAGTATAAACTTTATTTATCCTGAAGGTAATAATAGCGGTGTTTTTTATCAGTATTACTATGATGTATATTATAATGGTGCTTTTCACTTTAAATTTGTTGATATTGAAAGTGGTCAAGAAATTATACAAAGTGTTAATGTAAGCAATATTGTTTTTACTCAAGATAATGTTAATAATTATATTGACGGTGTTTTTAAGCCTACTCCTTTCTTAAGTTATGAATATGTTTCTGATACTGAAATAATTGTTACAACTCAAAAGTTTTATTTAGAAGAATTGGAAAAATTAGAAGCTAGTTTTAGAAAAGACGTAGAAGGGGAAGAGGAAATTTGGACTGATATGCAAGTAAGGTCTTTTTATAATGAATTGGCAAGAAAAGAAACTTATCAGTTTTATACTAGTATAACTAATGAAGATGGCACTGCAGATGGAGTTTATTATTTTAGATTTTACAATAAAGAGTTAGATGATTATACTTTTGCAACTTTAAATTTAAATTTTTCAAATATAGTTGAGTATCAGAAAAATTTAGAAGAAGGAAATTCTTTGTTGCAGAAATATATATCATTTTTTAAAGAAAGATTTGGCTTTCTAACTTATCCAATAGAGCTAGTATATAACATATACAATAGAATTACTACAATTCAAGATGGCGGAAATACTATTCATATTCCTGATATATATGAGCCTTTTACTAATACTAAAATAATAGAAGCAACTTCTTTTGATTTTGATGCTTTATTGTTTAATGATACTTTAAAAAATCTTCATGATATTTATTTAATTGTAGTTGATGCTATAATTGTTTTTGGTGTTTCTAATTTAGTTTATAAAAAGTTAATGGAGGTATTAGCATAATGGGTGATTTTGTATCTAGTTTTTTTGACAATATTTTAAATATTATGGGAGAAAGGGTGTTATTTGTTTTAGAATTATTGTTTAGCTGGATTAACTTGCCTTCATTTCCTGAAGTTTTAACTAATTCTATTAACAAGTTTTTAGATTTAATTTTTGATAATTTATCAATTTTAGGTTTTTTTGTAAGAATTAATACACTTAAGCTAGCTTTTTTCGTTATAGTAGCAGCTTTTAATTTCAAGTATATATATAAAATTGTAATGTGGATTGCTAATAAAATTCCATTTTTGGATATTGACTAATATAAGTTTTATTAGTGAAATGTTGCTACAGCGTTTCACTTATTTTTGCGGGGGCTGTGTTTTTTCGTCAGAAAAAACACAGGAGGGGGACAGTCCCCCTAAAGACTTTTGTAAAACTTTTTTTAAAAGTTTTAATAACCCGCGTTTCTAACAAGCGGGTTATTCGGTCATATTTGACCTATTTTTTTCATTATTTTTATGCAAAAAACTGTGGAAACTCTTACAACTCTAAACTTTTTTGCAAGTTTACATCTTATTTTTAGGGTTTATCCATTTACATTAAAAAATAAAAGTTAGGAGAGATGTAACATATGAAAAAAATTGATGACTTGTATGCCACTCATTTTGTACAAGATAATATAATTTATTCAATAGATAAAATAAGATTAAAATCTTATATAGATTACAAAACATATAGCGATTTAGAATTTTACTTAAGAGCTTATCATAATGATAAGTTAGACTATTTTAAAATATCTGATAGAATAATGCAATTTAAGTATAACTTTACAATAAAAATAGGGGAAGGGAAGACCATATATCTTGGCTTTCATCATAATAATGAAAAGGCAGAGGATAACGACGGCTTACATAACTTAACTGTAGAATTTAACCCAAATAAAATAAAACAGGATAAAATTTTAATGAAAATATTAGGACTCAGTGGAAATTGGTTTATAAAACGTTACGACTTAGCAATGGACTTACAAATAAATATACTAGATTTAATTACAGATATGTCAGGAAAATTTAATCAAAAGATATTTAGCAATGGCTATGATGATAAAACAATATACTATGGAGTAGGAGACAAAAGAGTTAAAATCTATAATAAGAAAATTGAAAGTAAACTTGACTTATTTGGCAATCTTACAAGAATAGAAGTTACAAGAGAAGTAGAGGACTTTGAAGTTAGAAAGGCTGTTTGCTTAAATTATGATAATTACTTTCCATGTGTATACACAAACAATTATATGTTTAGCTTCTCAGACTATGAAGACAAAACCTTATTACCAATATTATATGCTGTACAAAATGGCTATCCAATAAGGGATTTGTCAAAAACTTATAAAAAGAAAATAAAAAGCCTATTAGAAGGAGGCTATAAAATAAAATTTGACAACAAAACAGTAACAACACTATTAAGAAAAACATTATATTATTACTTTATGAAAAACGATTTAGTAGTATGGTGGTAGGAGAGAATATATATTTTTTTGAGATACCTTATTGCACAAAATCAAAGTTTTGCGCAATAAGGTGTAGGGCTAAAATATATGGACTGCCTCTATCGGGTGTCCTCTACCATTATTGCTATACCTGTCCGCTTGATACTATATAGTTACCATTATAATCGGTACATCAGATAATTTTCTTACTTCCTTGCATGCAAATTCTCCATCAGTATATGGCAAATTAATATCTAATAATATTAAGTCTGCATTTTCTTCTAATATGTCTTGAATTGTATTATCAAATTTTTCTAATCCTTTTGCTAAAAATCCGTGTTTATTTAAGAATGTTTCTAGTTCTTTTCGTAGTTTTTTATCATCTTCTACTATCAATATCTTTTGCATAATTTTGTCCTCCTAGAAGCATTATAACATATATTTTAGATTTTTAAATGACAATTTTGTAAGATAAGAAAAATAAGAGCCACTATTTCTAGCAACTCTCTATAAAATAAATTTAAAAATTGTAATTTGTTATTTATTTCTTTTTATAAATATTATCCTTAATATTGAAGTAATTAGTATAACCATAATTGGTGCAACTTTAAAAAATACCCATTCAAATGCATGCCATATAGTTCCTATAACAGCCCACTCGGGATGACTATAATCCCAATTTTGATACGAACTACCTAATACTGTTAATAATATAAAAAGTAATATGATACATACATCCATAATTATTAAGAAGTTTATTGTCCTTTTTCTTTTTTGTTTTTGTTGCATAGATAGTTGTTCATTTATAACTTCTAATTTTTCTGATATTACTTTTAGATTATTCTTTTCCTTTTCATCGATATTTTCTCCCAAAATTGTACTAACTGGAGTATCAAATACCTCTGATATAGATATTAACATTTCGGCATCTGGAACAGATAATCCTTGTTCCCATTTAGATACAGTTTGTCTTACAACATTTAATTTAACACTTAATTCTTCTTGTGAAAGTCCTTTGTTCTTTCTTAAAGTTTTTAAATTGTCTTTTAACATATAAAATTTACCCCCTTTCTTTAAGTAAATTTTATTATAAAAGTTTCGTTGCTACAAGCAATGTATATTAACATTTTGCAAAGCTACTGCTACTCTAATAATTAGCTAAATTGTAATTTATCTTTCTAAAAACTCTCTTAATTTATTATACCATCTACAATTTATCATATAACTAAAATGTCCTTCATCATCTAATATCAATAACTCTGAATTTTTAATATTATCAGAAATATATTTTGCCTCACTTATAGGAACTATATCTTTGCTTCCTCCATTTACAATTAAAGTAGGCACATTTATTTTTTCAAAATCTTCTTTATTAAATGTTTTCATATTATTATTTAATTTTTCAAACATATCATTTTCTTTCTTGCCAGGATAGTATGGAATTTTTTCCATTATTTTTGCATATAGAGGTTTTTCAATAATTCCATTTCTAGCCACTCCACTACAACAAATTAATTTTGAAATACTATCTGGATAATTAATTGCTACATTCATTGCAACAGTTGCACCACCACTGCAACCTAATAAATATGGTTTGTTAATATTTAGTTTTTTTATAAATTCATATACATCTTTTGCACTTTCTTCATAACTCAAATCACAATTTCTTTCACTTTTACCACAACATCTTCTATCAAATAAATAAACTTGATATTCTTTTGATAATTTATTCGCAATAAATTTCATTGCATTTGTATTTGTACTATTAGGATTTAATAATATTATTGTTTTTCCTTTTCCCAATATTTCATAATGAATTTTTATATTATTTACATCTATATCCAAATTTTATCCTCCCTACAAATTACTATTTGACAAACTAATTATATCATATACACTTTCAAAATTATACTGAAAAATAAAAATTAATTTATATTCATTTATATCAAATATAAACTCTTGTTATTTTTTATTGTTTTATAAAATTAAATTAAGTTCATTAGTTTTATTAATCTTCAATACTTTAAATGTTTTTTATTCGCTCTCATTATTTTTTATCATTATTCATTGATATTTATTGTTAGTCCAGCATTACTTTTTTATTATATATTTTAAAAACTCCTGCATCTATTGGTATTACTATATTATATAGATTTTATTTAGTCCAGCACAAGTCCAGCATTAACAAATAACGATGAAAAGTGATGAAAGGTTTTGAAAAGTGATAAAAGCGTTTATTC
>CALXQH010000044.1 GCA_944390525.1 uncultured Clostridia bacterium
AACAAGATTTACAAGAAGGAGATATAATACTTTTTGGCAACAGAGGAAGTGGCTTTACTATAAGTATGCAATTAATAAATGTACAAAACTGTTTTTATGATTATGAAAATTGGAATGTAGAACCTGCATATAAAGCATTTGGAAAAAGTATGCTTTATATAAAAAATATAGAAGAATTATCAAATTATAAAGGAAGAATTTGGATTATTGATTCAGATAACCATAGTATATATGAGAAATTTAAGAATATATACAAGGATAAAATAAAATTAATAAAAAATAATATATTCTACACAGAATATCATAAATACAATTATTCAATAGATTTAATTGAAAAAATGTAAAAAGGAGAAAATAAAATTGCAACTTTTTAATAATTTAAATGAAGAAATAAAAGTATATGCATTTGTAGGACCATCTGGAACAGGAAAAAGTTATCGTGCTCAAATGATAGCTAGAGAAAATAATGTAAGTTATATTATAGACGATGGACTATTAGTAAGAGACAACAATGTAATAGCAGGAACGTCTGCCAAAAAAGCACCTACAAAAGTAGAAACAGTAAAAAAAGCAATATTTATAAATGAAAAAGATAAAACAGAAATGAAAAGAGCATTAAAAAAATACAAACCAGAATCTATCTTAATTTTGGGTACATCAGATGGAATGATTGACAAAATTACAGATAACTTATCACTTCCTAGAGCACAAAAAAGAATATATATTCAAGATGTTGCAACAGAAGCAGAAATGGAAGAAGCCAAACGAATACGTACAACACAAGGAAAACATGTAATTCCAGTACCAACATTTGAAATAAAAAAGGACTTTTCAGGATATATATTAGATCCATTACAAATATTTAAATCTAAAGGAAAAGGAAATGCCCCATATATAGCAGAAAAATCTATAATTAGGCCAACCTTTAGTTATTTAGGCAACTTTACTATTTCTGATACAGTATTTAGACAAATAGCAGAATACTTAGCAACACGCTCAGATGCAATACACAAGGTTATGAAAACAAGAGTGGAAAGCACTCCTGAAGGACCAAATATATATATGGAGGTATCCATAAATTTTGGATTTAATATATTAACTGCATTAAGAGAATTTAAAGAAAAAATAAAAAAAGAAATAGAAAAACTAACAACGATGAATGTTAAAGATATTACAATAGTAGCAAAAGCAATTAATATGCCACAAGCTGAAAAATAAATGAACTTAAAAATTAATAAATGGAGGACTAAAAAAATGTCATTTATAGTAGCTATAGATGGACCAGCAGGAACAGGTAAGGGAACTATAACAAAATTAATAGCAAAAGAACTAGGATTACTTAATATAGATACAGGAGCAATGTATAGATGTGTTACCTTACAGGCTTTAAGAAATAACATAACAACAATAGAAGAACAACAAAAGATTATAGAAATTGCTAAAAATATTGATATAAAAATTGAACATAATAAAGAAGAACAACAAATATATTTAAATGGAGAAAATGTAAGTAAAGAAATTAGAAATAAGGAAGTATCAGGTTTTGTATCGCCAGTATCTTCTATACCAAAAGTAAGAGAAATTATGGTAAAATTACAAAGAAAAATGAGTGAAGATTCAGATATAATAATGGAAGGCAGAGATATTACAACAGTAGTATTTCCAAATGCAGATGTAAAAATATATTTAGACGCAAATGTAGAAGAAAGAGCAAAAAGAAGATATATGGAAAATAAAGAAAAAGGTATTCAAATGACATATGAAGAAGTACTAGAGGCTATAAAAGTAAGAGACTATAATGACATGAATAAAAAAGTGGGAGCATTAAAAATAGCGGAAGATGCTATCGTAATAGATACAACCAATATGACTATTGATGAAGTCAAACAAAAAGTAAAAAAAATCATTTTAAAAAAAAGGTAGGAGATTAAAATATGGCTATTTTATTACCAGGTGGAGCAGGATATATAGGAAGTCATACGGCAATAGAATTATTAAAAAAAGGTAAAGAAATTATAATATTAGACAATTTTTCAAACAGTAAACCCGATGTATTGGAAAAAATAAAAAAGATAACAGGAAAAGAATTTAAATTCTATGAAATAGACTACTTAAATAAAGAAAAATTAGAAAAAGTGTTTCAAGAAAACAAAATTGAAGCTGTAATAAATTTTGCAGGTTTTAAAGCTGTAGGAGAGTCTGTAAATAAACCAATAGAATATTATATAAATAATGTATCAGGAGCATTAACGCTTTTAGAGACAATGAAAAAATATAACTGTAAAAAATTTATATTTAGTTCATCAGCAACAGTATATGGAAATCCAGAAACAATACCAATAACGGAAGAATGCAAAACAGGAGAAACTACAAATCCATATGGAACTACAAAATTATTTATAGAACAAATATTGAAAGATTTATATAAATCAGACAACAGTTGGGATGTATGTATATTAAGATATTTTAACCCTGTAGGCTCACATGAAAGTGGGTTAATAGGAGAAGAACCAAATGGTATACCAAACAATTTAATGCCATATATTGTAAGAGTAGCTAATGGACAACTAGATCAATTGTCTGTATTTGGTAATGATTATGACACACCTGATGGAACAGGAGTAAGAGACTATATACACGTAGTAGATTTAGCAAAAGGACACGTAAATGCTCTAGAAAAATTAGAAAAAGAACAAGAAGGAATATATATATATAACTTAGGAACAGGGACAGGATATAGCGTATTAGACGTTATAAAAGCATTTGAAAAAACAACAGGTAAACAAGTAAAATATAAAATTACACCAAGAAGACCGGGAGATATAGCAAAGTGCTATGCAGATCCAACAAAAGCAAAAAAAGAATTAGGTTGGGTAGCTCAAAAAAATATAGAAGATATGTGCAGAGATTCGTGGAATTATATTAAAAAAAATAGTAAATAATTGAGAAATAGCAGTTAATGTTGAACTGCTATTTTTTGTGAAATAAAATGTTACAAAATGTCGTAAAAGTATTGATTTTTGCTCTATATTGATATAAAATTTTAAAAGTATAATTAGCAATAAAAAACTTAAGGGGAAGAAAAAATGCAGGATTTAATAAAAAAAAATAAAAATGTTTTACTAATATTAATAGATATTATAGTTATTATTTTAGGGTATATAGTGTCTATGCAATTTTTAGACATTAGTATAAAAAACACCAAAACATTTATAATAGAAATAGTTATGGTTATATTTGTTTATGAAGTATATTTAAATATATTTCAGATGTATCGTAATATGCTAAGATATGAAGTAGGAAAAGATTATATTAAATATATAATAAGTGCATTTTTGTCAATAATAACTATTACTGCATGCAACCAAATATTTAAATTAGAATATCTAAATTTTAAATTAAATACATTATCATGAATATTAATAGCTGGAATTTTTGTAATGTATAGACTAGCAGGTAGATCTCTTACAAGCAGAAAGATGGCTAAATTTGAATTAAAAACAAAAAAACAAGATATAGCTAAACCAAACAATTTATTAATAATTGGTGCTGGAATGGGAGCAAGAGAGATAATAATTGCAATAAAAAACTCTATGAAAGACAAATACAATATTGTTGGAATAATTGATGACGATATGAGCAAAATAAATCATTATATCTTAGGAATTAAAGTATTAGGAACTAGATATGATATACCAAAAGTTGTAGCAGAAAAAAATGTAAATTTAATATTTTTTGCAATTAATAGAATTGATGCAATTTCTAGAAGAAAAATACTAGAAATATGCCAAGAAACAGGAGTTAAAACAAGAGTACTTCCAACAACAGAAGAAGTAATAACTAAACAAGGGGCGATGAATAGCCTAAGAGATGTTCAAATAGAAGATTTACTAGGAAGAGAAGCAATACAACTAGATAATAAAAATATTAATTCTTTAATTAAAGGAAAAACTGTATTAGTTACTGGTGGTGGAGGCTCTATTGGTTCAGAACTTTGTAGACAAATTATGAAATACAATCCAGAAAAACTAGTTATTCTAGATATTTATGAAAACAACTTATACGATATTGAAATAGAACTAAAATCAGAGTATCCAAAAGCAAGTATTGAGGCAGTAGTAGCTAGCGTTCGTGATAAGGCACGCTTAAATGAGGTTTTTGAAGAATTCAAGCCAAAAGTAGTATTTCACGCTGCTGCTCACAAACATGTACCATTAATGGAAAATAATCCATTAGAGGCAATTAAAAACAATATATTTGGAACATATAACGTTGTAAATTGTGCAGATGAATTTAAAGTAGAAAAATTTGTATTAATTTCAACAGATAAAGCAGTAAATCCAACTAATGTAATGGGAGCAACCAAAAGAGTTTGCGAAATGATAGTACAAGCTAAAAACAAAGTAAGTAAAACTGAATTTGTTGCAGTTAGATTTGGAAATGTACTTGGAAGCAATGGCTCTGTAATACCTCTATTTAAAAAACAAATAGAAAAAGGAGGACCTGTTACTGTAACACATAAAGATATAACAAGATTTTTTATGACAATACCAGAAGCGGTGCAACTTATTTTGCAAGCTGTTACGTATGCAAAAGGTGGAGAAATATTTGTATTAGATATGGGAGAGCCTGTTAAAATATATGACTTAGCAGTTAGCTTAATAAAATTGTTAGGTTATGAACCAAATGTAGATATTCAAATAAAAATTACAGGGTTAAGACCTGGAGAAAAATTATATGAAGAAATATTAATGTCAGAAGAAGGATTAACAGCAACAAAACACGACAAAATATTTATAAGCAAACCAATGCATTTAGAAATGGAAGAATTAGAAGAAAAATTAAATATTTTAAGTAAATTAGAATATGATGAAAGCTACACTAAAGAATATGTAAAAGAAGTTATGAAAAGTGTAGTTCCAACTTATAAAGATCCAGATGAGGTAAATAAATAGTGTTTAAAGGGAGATGTAGAAAAAAATATGAGTATAAAAATGAATATTCCATTTTCACCACCAGATATTGGAGAAGGAGAAATTAAACAAGTAATAGAAGCATTAAAATCAGGATGGATTACTACAGGTCCAAAAACTAAGCAATTTGAAAGAGAAATAGCTGAGTTATGTAACACAGAAAAAGCTGTATGTTTAAACTCTGCAACTGCAGCACTAGAGTTAACTCTTAGAATTTTAGGCATAGGAGAAGGCGATGAAGTAATAACATCAAGTTATACATATACTGCATCAGCTAGTCCTATAGCACATTTGGGAGCTAAGATTGTATTAGTAGATACTCAAAAAGATTCACTAGAAATGGATTATGATAAATTAGAAAAATCTATAACAGAGAAAACAAAAGCTATTATACCAGTAGATATAGCTGGAATAATATGTGATTATGATAGAATTTTTGAAATTGTAGAAAAAAAGAAAAATCTATTCAAAGCAAGCAATGATATACAAAAATTATATAATAGAATAATTGTTGTATCAGATTGTGCACACGGAATAGGAGCACAAAGAAAAGGAAAAATGGCAGGAGAATGGGCTGACTTTACTACCTTTTCTTTTCACGCTGTAAAAAATTTAACTACAGCAGAAGGCGGAGCAGCAGTATGGAAAAATAAAAAAGGACTAGATGATGATGATATTTATAAACAATATCAATTATTATCTTTACATGGACAAACAAAAGATGCTCTTCATAAAAACAGTCTAGGAGCCTGGGAGTACGATATTGTTGCGCCATATTATAAATGCAATATGACAGATATTATGGCAGGAATTGGATTAGCGCAAATGAAAAGATATCCAGAATTGTTAGAAAGAAGACAAAAAATTATTGCAAAATACAATGAAGCTTTTAAAGATTTTCCAATTATGTTATTAAATCATAAAGATGAAGAACATATTTCATCAGGACATTTATACTTAACTAGAATAAAAGGAATTGATGAAAAAACCAGAAATGAGATTATTATCAAAATGGCAGAAGAGGGAATTGCTTGTAATGTACACTACAAACCATTACCAATGCTTACTGCATATAAAAATTTGGGATTTGATATTAAAAATTATCCAAATGCTTATGATTTTTACCAAAATGAAATTACTTTACCATTGTATAGCAAATTAACTGATGAACAAGTAAATTATATTATTGAAAAATTTAAGAAAATTGTAGGAGAATATATACAATGATTTTAAAAAAGTATAATAATTTGCCAGAGAACATGCAAAATGATGAAGTAAAAAAATATTATGCTATTCTATCAAAGAAAAAAGTAAACTTACTTTTAAAAAGAATATTTGATATTTGTATGTCTCTTATATTATTAATTATCCTATCTCCAATCATTTTAGTTTTATCTATTTGGATAAAACTTGATTCAGAAGGACCTGTATTTTACAGACAAGAAAGAATAACAAAATATGGCAAAAAATTTAAAATATTTAAATTTAGGACGATGATACAAGACGCAGACAAAAAGGGAAGTTTGATTACAATAGGAGAGGATCCTAGAATTACTAAAATTGGTAGTAAGATTAGAAAATGTAGAATAGATGAAATACCACAACTGCTTAATATTCTGAAAGGTGATATGTCATTTGTTGGAACAAGACCAGAAGTGGCTAAATATGTAGAAAAATATACAGATGAAATGAAAGCTACTTTACTTATGCCAGCAGGGGTTACTTCAAGAGCAAGTATTGAATATAAAAATGAAGATGAAATCATTAGTAAATATCTAAGCAAAGGCGAAAAAGTAGATGATGTTTACATAAAGAGAGTACTACCAGAAAAAATGAAGTGGAATTTGCAATATATTGAGAAGTTTAATATATTGCAAGATATAAAAGTTTGCTTTGATACAGTAAAAAGTACATTAAAATTTTAAAAAAATATATAGACAGTTAATTAAGTGAGGAATTATTTATGATAAACAGATTAGTATCAATAATTATGCCAACATATAATTGCGCAAAATTTATTGAAAAAACAATAGAATCGGTTCTTGCTCAAACATATAAAAATTGGGAATTAATTATTGTTGATGATTGCTCTAAAGATAATACAGAAGAAATAGTAAAAAGATTTAAAGATGATAGAATTAAATATAACAGATTAGAAAAAAATAGTGGAGCAGCAGTTGCAAGAACTGAAGCTATGAGATTAGCTGCTGGAAGCTATATGGCGTTTTTAGACAGTGATGATTTATGGAAAGAAAATAAACTTGAAAATCAGATAAAATTTATGCAGGACAATAAATATAACTTTACTTGTACTGCTTATGAGCAAATAGATGAGCAAGGAAACAAAGTAGGTAAAGTAATACAAACAAAGAAAAAAGCTAATTACAATAGAATTTTATTAGATTGTCCGGTAGGAAACTCAACAGTTATGTATAATGTAGATAATTTAGGAAAATTTGAAGTTCCAAATATACGTAAGAGAAATGATGATGCTCTATGGCTTCAAATACTAAAAAAAGAAAAATACATATATGGTATGCAAGAAATTTTAATGGAATATAGAATACGTTCTAATTCTATATCTAGTAATAAATTTGATTTAATAAAATATCATTGGCAACTATATAGAGAGATAGAACACTTATCTGTTTTACGCTCAGTATTTCATATATGTTGGTGGGGAGTAATTAAAGTATTACATATAAAATAATATAATAAGTAAACGGGGGAATAATTTGAAAGTATTACATATAGTATCTAATTTATCTATTAGAAGTGGAGTTATGACTGTAATAATGAATTATTATCGCAATATGAACACCACTACAAAAAATTTCTCATTTGAATTTATATACTTTGATGATAGGAAAATTACCTATCAGGAAGAAATTGAAAAATTGGGAGGAAAAGTTCATAAAGTTAAGCGTTCTAAAAATCCGTTTAAAATATTTCTTGAAATTAATAAATTTATAAAACAACATATTACAGAATATCAAATTATTCATATACATGAAATTTATTTAATAGGCGCCTTAATAGGGATAAAACGAAAAAATAAAAATATTAAAATCATATCACATGCACATGCCACAAAGTTTTCTGAACGTAAATTGGCCAATATAAGAAATAAAATTGCATCAATACCAAATGCAAATATCCCAGATTATTATTTTGCATGTTCATCAAAAGCAGGAAAAATATGTTTTGGAAAGAAATTTGAAAAAAGAGGTCAAATTCTTAAAAATGCAATTGATCTTTCAAAATTTAAACAAAGCGATTTAATAAGGAAGAAAATAAAAGATAAATTAAACCTTACAGATAAATATGTAATAGGTCATGTAGGAAGTTTTAATATAGTAAAAAATCATCTTTTTTTAATAGATATCTTTTATGAATTACAAAAGAAAAAAGAAAATGCAGTTTTGATACTAGTTGGTGATGGAGAAAGAAAAGAAGAAGTACTTCATAAATGCGAAGAATTAGATATAAAGAACAAAGTAATTTATTTAGGCATAAGAGATGATGTTAATGAAGTTATGAATAGTTTTGACTGTTTTGTTTTACCTTCTATTTATGAGGGATTAGGAATTGTTTTAATTGAAGCACAAGCGACAGGAATACCATGTGTATTTTCAGATGTTGTTCCAGGAGAAGCAAATATTTTGAAAAAAAATAACACATCTTTGTCTTTAAACAAAAGTCCTAAAGTATGGGCTGAAGAGGTATTGAAATGTAAAGGCATAACAAAAAATCCTGAGGAAAAAATAAGAAATGCAGGATATGATATTAAACTTGAAGCAAAGAAATTAGAACAATTTTATAATAGTATTATAAATTAAAGGAGCAATAATGTAATGGAACATAAGGAAAAAGAGTCGATTGCAATAAAATTTTATAGGCTTGAGAGATGGTTTTATACTCATAAAATGAAAATTCTATCTAAAATAATATATCACTTAATGCAAATTTTGTTAGGATGCACAATACCTTATTCAGCAGTGTTAGAAAAAGGTGTTCATATAGCGCATTTTCATGGAATTGTAATTCATCAAAATAGTAAAATAGGTGCAAATACAGTAATTTATCAAAATGTATGTATAGGTGGGAGAAATGGAGAAGCTGGTTCTAAAATAGGTAAAAATTGTATTTTGGGAGTTGGAAGTTGCATCCTTGGTAAAATAAAAATAGGAGATAATGTAAAAGTTGGAGCAAATGCAGTTGTACTAAAAGATGTGCCTGACAATTGTACGGTAGTTGGTATTCCAGCAACAATTGTAAAGAAAGGATGAAACAATTGAAAAAGAAATTAGTATTTTTTATTGGTGGACTTAATTTTGGGGGGATGGAAAGAGTAGTTTTTATTGCAAAAGAATTACTTGAAAAAGAATATGATGTTAAGATTGCTACATTATATCAAGAAAGTGCAGATTATGAAGTAAAGGAAGAATATTATAATTTAAATGTACCACCTTCAAATAAAAAAATGGTTACAATGATAAAAAGACTTTTTAGAACAATAAAAATGAAAAGAAAATTAAAACCAGATATTGTGTTTTCATTTGGAATGTATTTAAATTATTTAAATATTTTATCAAATTATATGGTTAAAAACAAGCCTACTACAATTGTAGGGATTCGTTCATACGATTGGCTTATAGAACCTTTTTTTTCAACAAAAATTGATAAATGGATTATGAAGCATGCAGATAAAGTTAATAGTGTATCAAACTTAATTGCAAAAGATGCGGAAAAAATATGGAAAATACCAAAAGAAAAAAATATAGTTATTTATAATCCTTATGATATAGAAGCAATTTCAAAAAAATCTTTAGAACCTATTGATGATTTTGAATTTAATAGCAAAAAATATTATGTTATTACAATGGGAAGACTTGCAGATCAAAAAGGATATAATCATTTGATTAGAGCATTTTCAGAAGTTGTTAAAAAATATGACAATATGGAATTGCTTATTTTAGGCAATGGAGACCAAAAGGAAAAATTAGAAGAAATGATTGATTCTTATGAATTAAAAGACAAAATAAAATTACTTGGAGGAAAAAAGAACCCTTATAAATATGTAAAAAGAGCAAACTTGTATGTTTTGTCTTCTTTAACAGAAGGATTCCCTAATGCTCTATCTGAGGCAATGTGTGTAGGAACACCAGTTGTTTCTGTTAATTGCAAATCAGGACCTTCTGAAATTTTGTTTGAAAACAATGAATTTACTTATGGGGATGAAGATTTTTATATTGGGGATTATGGGATTTTATCAAGAGAAATAATGGCTGACAAACAATACATAAAAAAAGAATTATCATTAAGTGAAAAAAGTTTAGCACAAGCAATAATTTTTGCTTATGAAAATAAAGAAAAAATGGACAATATTGCTATAAATGCAAAAAAACATATGGAAAAATATACTTACCAAAAATTTCATGATACTTTAAATAAAATACTTAAATCATAATTTTTATATCATGAAATTCATATAAAAGGAGAAAATAAACTTAAAATGAAAATGAATATTATGAAATTTGCAAAAGAAGAAATATTAAGCATAATTATGATAGCAATAATCTTATTTACTAATTTAGCAATTACAAACTCAAAACATCTAATTGCAGTATGTTTAATGTTTACTATTACCTTAATATATACAGCATTTTTAATAATAAAAAAACCAGAAATCATAAAAAAAATGTTTAAAAGTTATTATTTTTTATGGATTATACTATTTTTTATAGAAATGTTTCTTTATGGATTTTTTGGAGAAAATACAAAAGAATATTCTTTAAAATTCCATTTGCTAAATTTTGGATGGATTATAATGACATTAATTATACTTCAGTATCATTCCGAAAAAGTTGCAGACGTTATGGCAAAAGCTTCATCTATTGCAATTGTTATGATAACTTTATACATATTATGTACAAATTTTTCTGGTTTGATTGCAGTTTTTAATGGAGAAGAAGTATTGATAGGAAGATATTTAAGAACAGCTGTTGGAAATCAAAATACAACTGCAATTTCTTATATATTCTTATTAATTCCTGTTTTCTATAAAATAGGAATAGAAAAAGAAAAAAAATATATTTCAATTGCAATAATAGGTACTATATTTATGCTATTAACAGCTTCTAAAAAAAGTATTGTGGCGTTATTTGTAACACTTTGCATTATAGGTATAGGTAAATCAAAAAATAAAAAAGAATTATTAAAAAATATTTCAAAAGTTTTGCTAGCTATTTTAGTAATGGCAGCTTTATGTTATTGCGTTCCTATATTACACACAATAATTTGGGAACGTATAGAATCTATGGTATCATCAATTATTAATTTTAATACAACAGATCAATCTTCGACTACACTTAGACTAAACTTTATATTAACAGCTTTTACGAAAGCGTGGGATAAACCAATATTTGGGCATGGATGGGGGGCATTTGCTCCAATGTATGGATATAGTAGCCTATATAACGCTAATTTATATACTCATAATAATTATGCAGAAATTTTATTTTCATTTGGATTATTAGGATTTTTCCTTTACTATTGGTTTCCATATAGAATGGTAGTAAAAACAATTAAAAATAAAAATATTCTTTGTTATATATATATTGTAAATACACTACTTATAGAATTTGGAACAGTATGGTGTTATTCAAGTATTTTGGGATTTTTAGGGTTTTCGATTGTGAGTTTACTACTAGAAGAACAAGAAGAAAATAAAATATTAGATACAATACTTTGTAAATTCAGAAAACGAAAAGAGGATTAAAATATATGGAGAGAAGTAAAAAATTACTAAGTAATTCTCTAATATTATTGTTTGGTACTATTTTAATTAAAGGTTTAAACTTTTTTATGGCACCATTATTTACAAGATGGGTACCAATTGAAGATTATGGAACCTTTGATTTACTTATTACATATTCAGCTTTGTTAATACCATTATTAGCACTAGGAATTCATCATGCAATATTTAGGTTCTTATTAGATAATGAGTCTAAAGATGAAATTAGTGCAATAAATACAAGTGCAATTATTACCAACATTATTGGAATCATTATATATGCAATATTTGTGATAATATTATCTATATTTTTTAAGAGTATAACTAACTATATAATACAATTAACAATTCTAATTTTGACACAAACTTTTCAAAATTATATATATATGTTTGTTCGTGGACTAAAAAAAATAAAATTATATACAATTATGAATATTATTTGTACAATTAGCATATTAGCATTTGTTTTTTGTTTTGTAAAAATATTTAATATGGGATTAAATGGAATGATATTTGGATATAGTATGGGATATTTTACAGCAGGACTTATAGGAGCAATAGCAACTCATAATTTTAAATATTTTAGCTTCAAAAAATTTAATAAAGCTAAAACAAAAAAAATGATAGCTTATGCTATTCCAATGATACCAAATTCTATTGCATGGTGGATAGTAAATATTTCAGACCGTGTTATTGTAAGTACAATATTAGGTGCAACAGCAAATGCTATTTTAGCAGTAGCACATAAAATTCCTAATTTGTGTGTTGCGTTATCAGATGTATTTCAAACAGCTTGGGTAGAAAATGCTTCAGAAGCAATTAAAGATAAAGATTGGAATGATTATTTTAGTAAGATGCTAAATGTAATATCTCAGTTTTGCATTTCAATTGCAATTATAATTGTTACTACAAATTTCTTTTTATATGACTTTTTATTTACACAAGATTATGCTTCAGGAAGATATTTAATACCATTATTTGCATTTGCTATTATATTTAATGTATTAAGCCAAACTCTTGGCTCTGTATTTGTTGCTGAATATAATTCAAAAAGGCAAGGAATAACTATGCTTGAATCAGGAGTAATAAATATTATTATACACTTGCTTTTAATAAAATTCATAGGAATATATGCATCAGCAGTTTCCACAATTATAGCTTATATATTCTTATTTACAGTTCGTTATAAAGACAGTAAGAAAAAATATAAAATAAAAATAGATAAAAATACTATTATTTTAGCAATTTTTCTACTAGTATGTATAGTATTTTCATATTTAAATATACAAATCATAAATATAATATTGCTAATTATTTCAATAGTTTTTTGTATTATTATGAATAAACAAATCATAAAAATTATTATAAAAAAAATAATGAAAACAAGCTAAATATTTAAATAAAGTAATAGGAGAAAAGTATGATAAAAACAAAGAAAGATTATAAATATTATTGTTATTGTGATAAAATAGCACTTGGAAGAGAAAGAAAAAGACCAAAAATTCTAGGTGATGAAATATGGAAATATGAAATTTTATTAAGAAAGTTAGAATATTACAAAAATTGTCCAACATTATTAAATAAAATTCAATATTTATTTTCATACTATAAATTTCATAAATTAGGTATTAAGTTAGGATTCTCAATTCCTTTTAATGTATTTGGACCGGGACTTGCGATTATACATTATGGTACAATTATTGTTAATCAAAATGCTAAAGTAGGAAAAAATTGTAGACTACATGCAGGAACTACAATTGGTGCAACAAATGGATCAACTAATGCACCAATAATAGGAGATAATGTATATATTGGTAGTGGTGCAAAAATAATTGGGAATATTAAAATAGGAAATAATATTGCAATTGGAGCTAATGCTGTTGTTAATAAAAATTTTGAAGAAAATAATATAACAATAGCAGGAGTACCAGCAAAACAAATAAGTACAAACAATTCATTAATACATTTATGTCCAAAATTAAAAGAAAAAGGGTTAATTTAAAAATGGAGAAAGAAAGAAATAAACAAATAGATGGAATTAGGGGAATTGCAGCTATTATTATTCTAATATTTCATATGTTTTGTAGATATTTACAAATTTATGAAAATAGCAATATAGGTTGGATGGAACAATGGGGAAGCTTTGGGGTAGTAATATTTATGCTAATTTCAGGATACTTTTTAGGAGTAGAAAGTGGAAAGGAAAAATTAACTGAGAAGAAATTTAAGTTTTTTCAATACCTATTCAAAAAACTACTTAGATTATGGCCATGTTATATCTTAGCAATCACCTTAACAATGATTACAGTAAAATGTGCAGGACTACCAGGAAGAGAATGCAGCTTGCTTGATTATATACTCAATATATTTTTTATAAATGGTTTTATAGGAACTCCTTATGTTGATGGAGCACATTGGTACTTAACTACTCTTATTTCTATTACAGTAATAATAGGAATAATAAAAAAAATAAAATTTAATAAAAAACCATTAATTTATTGTATATGGATCTTAGTCACTGGAACATTAATAAAACTAGGATATGGTAAATTTTCTTCTATTATTGGAGGAAGTTATTTAGGAGTAGCACTTGTAGGATTTGCAATAGCAAAATTTTTAAATAAAAAAGAACAAAAATATAACAAAGAATGGATTATTTTATTTATATTTTCTATTGTATATTGTTTTATTATGCAAGGAATAGTAGGCTTTATAATTTTAGCATTAGGAACTATTATTATAACTATGTGTTTAATGAAAAAAATGAAATTTTTAGAAAGTTCAATATTTTTATGGCTTGGAAAAATATCATATCCTTTGTATTTAATTCATCAAAATATTGGATTTGTAATTATTAAAAAGTTAAGTGAAGTAACAGGTAGTTATCAAATAATATTTAGCATTATTGCTTCAATTTGTGTTTTGGTTCTTGCAATGTTAATCTATTGTTTTGATAAAGTAATAGAAGAAAAAGTAAAAAATAAAATTAGAAAGAGGTTAATAAAAATATGAAAACATATTTCATAACAGGTGGAGCTGGTTTTATAGGCTCAAGTCTAGCTGAAAAATTATTAGAAGACGGAAATAAAGTTATAACAATAGACAATTTTTGTGACTTTTATAATGAAAAAATAAAAGAAAATAATATTAAAAATGCTATAAAAAATAGTAATTATAAGATATATAGAAATGACATTAGAGATAGACAAGCCATAAAAAAAATCTTTGATGAAAATGATATTGATGTAGTAATACATTTAGCTGCAATGGCAGGAGTTAGACCATCAATAGAAAATCCTATATTATACCAAGAAGTAAACTGTATGGGAACTCAAAATATTTTAGAAGAAATGAAATTACATAATATAAAAAATGGTGTATTTGCTTCTTCTAGCAGTGTATATGGAAATTGTAAAGAAGTACCATTTAAAGAAGATATGATAGTAGACTTTGCTATTAGCCCATATGCAGCAACTAAAAAAGCAAATGAAGTTATGGCACACGTATATCATAAATTATTTAATATGAATATTATGATGCTTAGATTTTTTACAGTTTATGGACCAAAACAAAGACCAGACTTGGCAATAAATAAATTTACTAGACTTATGTTAGAAAATAAAGAAATACCAATGTTTGGAGATGGTACAACATCAAGAGATTATACATATATAGATGATATTGTTGACGGAGTAATTAAATCTTGTAATTATGTTATGAATAATAATAATATTTATGAAATTTTAAATATAGGTAACTCTGCTCCAACATCTTTAATAGAAATGATTAATACTATAGGAGAAATTTTAGGAGTTAAACCAAATATAAAACAATTACCTATGCAACCAGGAGATGTAGAAAGAACATATGCAGATATTTCTAAAGCAAAAGAATTAATAGGATATAATCCAAGTACTTCTTTTAAAAAAGGTATTGAAAATTTTATAGAATGGTATAAAATAAATAAAGAATTATATTTATAAAAAATTTAGGAGGGTTTGTAAAAATGAAAATAGCAGTAGCAGGTACGGGATATGTAGGATTAGTTGCAGGAGTATGCTTTGCGGAAAAAGGACATAATGTAGTATGTGTTGATGTAGATGAAAATAAAGTAGAGATGATGAAAAGTGGAAAATCACCAATTTATGAACAAGACTTAGAAGAATTAATGCAAAAAAATTATAAAGAAGGAAGAATAGATTATACTACCGATTATAAAAGTGCATATAAAAATGCTGATGCAATATTTATAGGAGTAGGAACACCAGAACAATTAGATGGTTCTGCAAACTTAAGTTATGTAGCAACTGTTTCTATACAAATTGCAGAATCAATAGAACATGATTGTTTAGTAGTAGTAAAATCTACTGTTCCAATAGGAACAAATGATAAAGTAGAACAATTCATAAAAGACTCTTTAGTAAATAAAAGTATAAAAGTAGAAGTAGCAAGCAATCCAGAATTTTTAGCACAAGGAACAGCAGTAAGAGATACATTACAAGCAAAAAGAATAGTAATAGGTACAGAAAGCAAAGAAGCAGAAGCAAAATTAATGGAAATATATAAACCATTCAATTTGCCAATAGTTTCTGTTAATAGAAGAAGTGCAGAAATGATTAAATACGCTTCTAATGATTTTTTAGCATTAAAAATTTCATATATGAATGATATTGCAAATCTTTGTGAACTTGTAGGAGCAAACATAGAAGATGTTGCAGAAGGTATGAAATACGATGATAGAATAGGAGCAAACTTTTTAAGAGCTGGTATAGGCTATGGAGGAAGCTGTTTCCCAAAAGATACTAAAGCATTAAAATATTTAGCAAAACAATATGGATACACCTTAAAAACTGTAGAAGCCGCTGTAGATGTTAATACTGCTCAAAAAACAAAATTATATAAAAAAGCAAGTGATAGACTAATAACATTTAATGGCTTAAAGGTTGCTGTTTTAGGGTTAACATTTAAACCTGGAACAGATGATTTAAGAGAAGCTCCATCTATAGATAATGTGGAATTATTATTAAAACAAGGAGCAAAAATATATGCTTATGACCCAGTTGGAGCAGAAAACTTTAAAAAGAAATATCCAAATGAAATAGTATATGTAAGTAACCCAGAAGAAGCTCTAAAAGATGCTAATGTATGTTTTATATTTACAGAATGGAATGAAATAAAATCTATTAAACCAGAAACATATAAAGACTTAATGAAAACACCTTTAGTATATGATGGTAGAAACATATATAAATTAAAAGAAATGAAAGAAGCTCAAGTAGAATACTATTCTATAGGAAGATAAATAAAAAAGATAGGAGAAAATTAATGTCAGAAGGAAGAAGAATAAAATATCAAGAAAGTAATACTTCAAAAAAAAGAAAAAAAAGAAATAAAACTTTAGATACTTTTTTAAAATTAATTGCATTTATTTTTTTAGTAATTACAATAATTTTTTATATATCAATATTAAAATTAGATTTATTACCAGGGTGGATAATAGCTATATTTACAGTAGCTGAAATAATATTTACTTTAGCTATGATAATAGGATTATTAAAAAGACATAAAACATATAAACTAACTATATTCTGTTTTATAATTATATTATTTGTTTCAGGAATATATGGATATGCAACAAGATATGCACTAGCAACTATAGGCTTTTTAGGAAATGTATTACAAGAAGTAAAAGAAACTGAAGAATATTATGTAGTTGTAAGAAAAGATAGTAGTTATGAAAACATAGAAGATATTGAAAACCAAGAAATTTATATTTTTCAAGTAGAAGAAGATGTTAAAACAAAAATAGAAGAAAAAGTAAATGTAACATATAATACAGTAGGTAATTTAACTAATTTAGGAAATGAACTACTAGAAAATGAAATTGATATTATATTAGTAAGTTCTACACAATATAGTATGATTAACGATGAAATTAAAGACTTTAAAAATAAAACTAAAATTCTATATACAGAAAAACACGAATTACAAGTTTCTTCAAAAGTAGAAAACAGTAATTCAAACTATAGTGTTGAAAGTGGAATATTTAACGTATATATAAGCGGAATAGATACAACAGGAAACATTAGTAATGTATCAAGAAGTGATGCAAATATTTTAGCAACTATAAATACTAAAACACATACAGTTTTACTAACATCAATTCCTAGAGATTATTATGTTACATTACACAGTAAACAGGCTAAAGATAAATTAACTCACTCTGGAATTTACGGAATAAATGAAACTGTTTCAACAGTAGAAGATTTACTAGCTACTGAAATAAACTATTATGTAAGAGTAAACTTTACAACATTAATTAAATTAGTTGATAAATTAGACGGAATAGACGTATATTCAGATTATAACTTTACAACAACATATAGTAATTATTCATTTAAAAAAGGATATAATCATTTAAATGGAGAAGCAGCATTAGAATTTAGTAGAGAAAGATATTCTTTTGCAGATGGAGACAACCAAAGAGTAAAAAATCAACAAGCTGTAATTGAAGCTATAATGAAAAAAGTATTAAATAGTACAACAATTCTAACAAAATATACAGATATTTTAGAATCTCTAAGTGGAAGTTTTCAAACAAATATAGATCAAGAGGATATAAGCAAATTAGTAAAAGACCAAATAAATAATATGTCTTCTTGGACAATAAAAACAAATAGTTTAACAGGAACAGGAGCTAATAATCCTACTTATTCTATGGGTAGCCAATTATTATATACAATGATTCCAAATGCCACGTCTGTAAACGAAGCAAAAGAAAAAATTAATGCTGTACTAGAAAAATAAAATTAAAATAAAACATACAGAATATAATTAAACAGAATAAAAAACGCTATAAAAGCGTTTTTTATTCTTAAAAATAGAAGGGAAAAATATAAATGATTAGAAAGATAGTTATTGCATTATTAAGAATATTTAATTTATTAGTATTTAGAGTAAAAAAAATAGGAGAAGAAAATATCTCAAAAGAAGGACCTTATATTATGTGTGCAAATCATAGGTCAAATTGGGATCCACCAATCTTAGTAGCTTCTACTAAAAGATTAAATTATATTATGGCAAAAGAAGAACTATTCAAAAATAATTTTATTAAATGGTTTGCCAAAAAATGTTGTGTTTTTCCTGTAAAAAGAGGAAAAAAAGATTTAGAATCTATAAAATTTTCTTTAAAAGTACTAAAAGAAGGAAATATATTAACTATTTTTCCAGAAGGAACAAGAAATGGAATGGAAAAGAATGGAAAAGCACAAAATGGAGCAGCATTTTTAGCTTTAAAAACAGGAGTACCAGTAATACCTGTTGGAATCCAAGGAAAAATGAAGCCATTTCATAAAGTAATTTTAAACTATGGAAAGCCATTAGATTATAGTGAATTTAAAACAACAAAACCAGAAAAAGAAATATTAGATAAAGTTAGTAAAGACATAATGGACAATATAATTATGTTGACAGAAGAAAAAATATAGAGTATAATAGTAATATTGTGTTAATAGACTTTAAAATATTTATAGTAAGAGGGTAATTAATAATGAATAATCAAAATATTAGAAATATAGCAATCATTGCACACGTAGACCATGGAAAAACAACTTTAGTTGATGCACTTTTAAGACAAAGCCATATATTTAGAGAAAACGAACAAGTAACAGAAAGAGTAATGGATTCAGGGGACATTGAAAAAGAAAGAGGGATTACTATTCTTTCTAAAAATACATCTGTTATGTATAATGGAATAAAAATAAACATTGTAGATACACCTGGACACGCAGACTTTGGAGGAGAAGTAGAACGTGTATTAAAAATGGTAGATGGAGTACTTTTACTAGTAGATGCTTTTGAAGGACCAATGCCTCAAACAAGAGAAGTTTTAAAAAAATCTTTAGCTTTAAATTTAAAACCAATAGTTGTTATAAATAAAATTGATAGACCAGGAGCAGATCCATTAAAAGTAGTAGACAAAGTATTAGAACTATTTATTGAGCTTAATGCTAATGATGAACAATTAGATTTTCCGGTTGTATATGCATCTGCTAAAAATGGTATTGCTAAAATGAATTTACAAGAAGATAGCAATAATGTAACTTGTATTTTTGATACAATAATTAAAAATATAAATCCACCAGCTTGTGAACAAGATGGAACAATGCAATTATTAGTTTCTAATATTGACTATGATGATTATTTAGGAAGACTTGCAGTAGGAAGAGTAGAACGTGGAACTGTTAAATCAGGTCAAAGTGTAGCTATATGTAAAAAAGATGGTAAAATAACTCAAGGGAAAATAGCAAAACTATTTACTTATCAAGGATTAAAAAGAATAGAAGCAGAAGAAGTAGTAGCAGGAGATATATTATGTATTTCTGGTATTAGTGACATTAATATTGGAGAAACAGTGTGTGATATAAACAATCCAGAAAAAATTGAATTTGTTGATATTGATGAACCAACAGTATCTATGACATTTAGTGTAAATAATGGACCTTTGGCAGGAAAAGAAGGACAATTCGTTACATCTAGACATATTCGTGATAGATTATTCAAGGAACTAGAAAGAAATGTAAGTTTACGTGTAAAAGAAACAGATACACCAGATAGTTTTGAGGTTTGTGGACGTGGAGAATTACATTTGTCTGTATTAATTGAAACAATGAGAAGAGAGGGGTTTGAACTATTAGTATCTCGTCCAAAAGTTATTATTAAAGAAATTGATGGAGTTAAATGTGAACCAATAGAAAGGCTTGTTGTAAACGTACCAGATGACTGTATAGGAAATGTTATTGAAAAATTAGGCAGAAGAAAAGCAGAAATGATTAATATGGAACCAGCAGAAGCGGGACATACAAAAGTAGAATTTAAAATACCTGCAAGAGGATTAATTGGCTACCGTACAGAATTCTTAACAGATACAAAAGGTGAAGGAACTATGAATAGTATTTTTGACAGTTACGAGCCATACAAAGGTGAAATTCAAGCAAGAACAAGAGGAGTTTTAGTAGCATTTGAAGCAGGAACTTCTATTACTTATGGACTATATAATGCACAAGAAAGGGGAGAATTACTAATTGGACCTGGCGTAGAAGTATATGAGGGAATGATAGTAGGAATAAATTCTAGAAATGAAGATATATCTATAAATGTATGTAAAGAAAAGCATCTAACCAACACTAGAGCTTCAGGCTCTGATGAAGCACTTCGTTTAGTGCCACCAGTTATAATGTCATTGGAAAAAGCTATAGAATTTATAGAAGAAGATGAACTTGTTGAAATAACACCAAAAAATATTCGTTTAAGAAAAAAAATATTAGATAATAAAACAAGAGAAAGATTAGCTGCAAGAGCTAAAAAAGCAGAATAAAATAAGAGAGTTCCCAAATATGGAACTCTTTTTGTAGTAAATATAGTTGAGGTAAAATAAAAATGAATAAAATAAAATTAGAAATGATAAAGCAAAAAGCCTTAAAAGATAAAATTCCAATTATAATGGATGATACGTTAGAAGTAATATCAAAAATATTAATTCAAACAAAACCTAAAAATATATTAGAAATAGGAACTGCAGTTGGATATTCTGCAATCTGTTTTTCAGAATATTTGCAGAAAAATGGAAAAATAGATACTATTGAAAGAGATAAAGAAAGAGTAAAACAGGCAAGAGAAAACATAAAAAAAGCTGAAGTAGAAGATAAAATAAATATTTATGAAGGTGATGCAGTAGAAATTTTACCAGCACTAAACCAAAAATATGATATAGTATTTATAGATGCAGCAAAAGGAAAATATCCATTTTTTTTAAAACAAGCACTAAGAATGGCTACAAATGGTGGAATAATCATAGCAGATAATGTATTATATAAAGGATATGTTATGGGTGATTATAATAAACACAAACAAAGAACAGCAGTTAGAAATTTAAGAGAATATATAGCAGAGATTTCAAATAATACACAACTAGATACTAAAATTTTAGAAGTAGGAGACGGCCTTGCAATATCTAAGGTAAAATAACATAAAAAAGGTTCTTAATACAAGAACCTTTTTGGGAAACTTTACTAACAATAAAACAATTTCAAGATAATAATAAAGAAAGAAGTACTTGTTAATAAACATACAATGCTAAATAATTTTCCTAAAAAGCCGTTTCTGGAGAAAAGTAAGATAATACCTATAAGAGCAATAATTCCAGATGATATAAAAGTAATTAGCCGCAAGTAGTCAAACAACATTTTAAGATCCCCCTTCAAATTATTTATATTATATATTATACCACAAAATGCATTAATATTCAAATTTTACAACAAATAACGTACACAAGAAAGCAGAGTATCTACCAAAAAAATAATAAAAAAAGTATTTACTATAATAGTTTGAAATATATAATTTGTTTTAGATAAGATTATATTAATTTTTTTCTTAAAAAATGGATATATGTGATTTATAAATAAAATTGCTATAATTCCCCAAGCAAAAGAATAAAAAATGCTAATACGACCATTTAAATTAAAAAATTCATGAGTATAATCCCACCAATGCATTGCAAATAATGCATCTAAACAATAACTAACAATATATTCAAAGATAGAAAAAATAATAGAAGAATATATAAAAAGCTTAAAATTATTTTTTTTATATCTATTTAAAAATAAAATAAGCATTAAAGCACCATAACCATATATAGGACAAATAGGTCCATATAAAAATCCACGTTTAACAAAATATCCAAAATTATATATAGCAAATAGAGTTTCCATTAGCCAACCAAAAAAAGAAAATAAGAAAAAGTATAATATATATAATTGAAAACGATTTAATTTTGTTCTTTTATTTTTCATCAAGGTTTTAGTCATAATAAAACGCCCCTTAAATATATTATCAAATTTCTCTATAAAAGTAAATAAATTTTATTTTAAAAGGATATGTACTTTTTAAAATTTATATGATATTCTTAAATAAGTTAATAAAAAGTATAATAGTAAAAAACTTAAATAAAATAATATAAATAAAAAATAAAGAAGGTGGTAAAATGTGTATGATGTAATTGTAGTTGGAAGCGGACCAGCAGGAATAACTGCAGCAATTTATGCTAAAAGAAGAAA
>CALXQH010000045.1 GCA_944390525.1 uncultured Clostridia bacterium
TATGGCATAAAGTTTTAATTTCAAAAGAAGTTGGTATTGCTGTAATATTTAAATTTTCTTCTTCTATTCTTTTTGCTATTTCTTTAATTGTTAAATAAGATGTAGAACCTGAACCAAAACCTATTACATCTCCATTTTTTATTTTTTTTGCAAGTTCTTTAGCTATTTTTTCTTTCTGTTCTTGATTTGTAATATTTTTTGATTCAATTTCTTGTATATTATTATTCATCCATTCCATATCTACCATTCCTATCTTTTATTCTTTTTTATGCGTTCATTATATCATTATATTGTTTTATAGTAAACTTTTTTTCACTTTTTTCTAAATATATTTTTTATAAAACAGCAAGAACTCTGTTTTAATTAAAACAGAGTTCTTGCTGCTAAATGGTAAACTTTACCTTTTTAAAGAGTTTTAAATGAAATCTTTAAAGTCTCCACGATTCCACTTTGTAAAGAAACGTTGCAATGAAAGGATTGTCATATCTGGAATGTCATATCCAAAAAACTTATTGTTTATTCCCTCTAAGTAGTTTTCTAATTCTTCTTCTACTTTTTCAAGAGGAAACCAATACGGTTTTATGTCTTCATTTCTGTCTAGCTTTTGGCCAATTTCTCTGCCAAGTTTAGCCACAAACACTTGACTGCATTCATCAGAATAACTAACATGTCTGCAGATAACAGGTTTTATTAAAAGTTGTATATCTTGTACCTCAAAACCTGTCTCTTCTTCTGTCTCTCGCTTGGCACCTTGTTCAAATGTCTCTCCTATTTCAAGTAATCCTGCTGGTTGTTCAAAGAAAAATCTAGCATACTGAACATATTCTCCTTTTTCTTCATCCCAAATATCAGCAATATAAGGAGTTCTAGGCTGAAGTATAAGAGCCATTTGTACAGTTCTTCCGTATTTCTTAAGACAGATTATCTCTGCTGATGGTTTAGAAGTGGTAACTAAATTAAAATACCCACTTTCTTTGTTAGTTTTCTCAAACCCTCTCCTTTCTAAATTGAAACGACTACTTTCTTTTTCTGTAGAAGTTTCTAGAAGTATATGTCCGTACATTTTGTACGTTCCATCATCTGTTTCCCGATATGGATATTTTTGTTTCCAATACCTTGGAATGCATTGAACATCTTCTTTTACATATGGAAACTCTTTTTTGTCAAGCATTTTAACTCTCCTTTTTAATTAAATTTTTAATTTAAAATAATAAAATAAAGATACCTATTTATATTATACTACCATTGTAATATTATGTCAATTTGCATAATTTATGGTTTTTTAAAATCTTTTTATTTATTTTTCTTGTATTTTTATTAATTTATGATAAAATAATAACAAATTTACATTGTTAAGTTAGTAATAAATTTTAAATTTATTATTGTGAGAGGAAGGATTTTATATGGCAAAAGAAAATGTTTTTGATATTTTAATGGAAAGAGGTTATATTGAACAAACAACTCATGAAGAATTAAGAGAACTTCTAGGAAAAGAAAAAGTTTCTTTTTACATAGGTTTTGATCCAACAGCTGATAGTTTACATATTGGTCATTTTATATCTTTAATGGTTGCTTCTCAAATGCAAAAAGCTGGCCATAAACCAATTATTTTAATTGGTGGAGGAACAGCTACTATTGGAGACCCTTCTGGAAAAACAGATATGAGAAGAATGATGTCTCGTGAAGAAATTAATCATAATGTTGAATGCTTTAAAAAACAAATGTCTAAGTTTTTAAATTTTGAAGGAGAAAATGGAGCAGTTATAGTTAACAATGCTGATTGGCTTTTAGATTTAAATTTTGTAGAATTTATGCGCGATATAGGTTCTTTATTTTCTGTTAATAAAATGCTTGCAGCAGAATGTTATAAACAAAGAATGGAACGTGGACTTACATTTTTTGAACTTGGATACATGCTAATGCAATCATATGATTTTCTACATTTATATAATACTTATGGTTGTAAATTACAACTTGGAGGAAATGATCAGTGGTCTAATATTTTAGGTGGTGTTGATTTAATTCGTAGAATTGGTCATTCAGATTCTTTTGGTTTAACATTTAAACTTCTTACTACTAAAGAGGGAAAAAAAATGGGTAAAACTGAAAAAGGTGCATTATGGTTAGATTCTAAAAAAACATCTCCATATGAATTTTATCAATATTGGAGAAATATTGCAGATGAAGATGTAAAAACTGTTCTTTCTTTAATTACATTTCTTCCTATGGAAGAAGTAAATTGCTTATGCGAACACTCTGATGAAAGAATTAATGAAGCTAAAAAAGTAGCTGCTTTTGAAATTACGAAATTAATTCACGGAGAAGAAGAAGCATTAAAAGCACAAAATGCTTCACAAGCTCTATTTGAGGGAAATGGTAGTTTAGAAAGTATCCCAACCACTAAATTAAATAATGTAGATATCTCTATTTTAGATGTCATAGTAAAAATTGGATTTGCTCCTTCTAAAGGACAATCTAGAATATTAATTGACCAAGGGGGTATTACTTTAAATGGTGAAAAAATAACTGATACTACATATCTATTATCTGAAAAAGATTTTAAAGATGGATATGCTATTATAAGAAAAGGTAAAAAAGTATATCATAGGCTAGAAAAATAAAGAAAGTGAACTTATCACTTTCTTTATTTTTTTATGTTTGGAGTTGGTATTTGATTAATTCCATTGACTGGTTCTTGTAACTTTAAATCTCTTTTTATTTTTGTAGTAGAAACTCCTTCTGTTCTATCTAAGTAAACAACTTCACAGTAATCTTGTAAATAATCAAACTTGTCACTTCCTGCCCAGTCACTTCCCATTACAACTATATCTACTTCATATTTTCTTACATCTGATATTTTTTGTTCCCAGTTTTGTTCAGGAATAACTAAATCTACATATCTAATTGCTTCTAACATTTTTTTTCTTGTTTCATAGTTATGATATGCTTTTTTTCCTTTAAGTTCATTAAATTCATCTGTAGAAAGTGCTACAATTAAATAATCTCCTAGTGCTTTTGCTCTTTGTAATAGTCTAATGTGACCATAGTGTAATAAATCATATGTTCCATATGTTAAAATTCTTTTCATATTTTTCTCCTTTACTCAAATAATTTCTCAAATTCTTTTAATGCATTATTATTAAATTGTTCTGCATCAAATTTTTTTAATTTTTTCAGTTTTCCATTTGTATAATCTTCAAACCCTTGTATAAGTCCATTTTCAGAGTTTTCTACCAAGTATCCATATCCTTTTGAAAGAAATTCTCTTGGTCCTTGTATATTAGTACTTATTACTTTTTTTCCTAATATTAAAGCTTCCATGATTGTCATTGGCAAACCTTCATATAATGAAGATAATACAAAGCAGTCACATTTGTCAAGTATTGGATACGGATTTCTAATAGATTTTATAATAATAATATGATTATTATTTAATTGCTCTACTAGCTTTAGTATTTCCTCAAATTCTACACCATATCCCCCTATAATTATTAAATAATTGTTCTTGCTTTTACTTTGAAATTTTTGAAAAGCTTTTATTAATCTGTCTAAGCCTTTTTCTTTTGAAAATCTGGCAATATTAATAAATTTATTAGATTTATTATCTTCTAGAACTTGTTTTAAATCAGATAATTCTATATTTGCATATGTTTCATGATCAAAAACAATTTCTTTATCTTTATTTTTTAAAATAGTATCAATATTATTAAAATTATGAACCACACAAATTTTTTCTTTGCTCTTATCCTCTAAATAACCTTGTATGTTTTCTACCATTGTTTCACGAACTACTGCAATTTTGTCAAATTTTTTATATGCTTCAATTAAAGAATTTTTATGAAAATTTGATTTTGTTTTTTCTTCTTGGTTTAAATCATTATGCGCAAATATAATCTTTTTTGCCCCAATATTTTTAAATAGATGCATAATATTTCTTTCATATCCACTAAAATGTATTACATAGTCAAATTTAATATTTGGAAATAGCCTTTTTTGCTCTCTTTTAAAAATTTTATCAATAATTTTTTGTGTATACCTTGTATTTACATTAAACTTGAAATATAATCTTTGAATAATTTTCTCAAATATTGTAGTATTTCTTCTTCCTTGTAATGGAATGTAATCTATTTCTTTAAAAGAATTAATTTCTTGTTTGTTTGCTTCTACTTTACTTTTATAAAAAGTTAAAATATAATTTCTTTTTGTTAAATCAATGTTTTTAAATATTCCCTTTAATGCTGTAGTTATTCCATTTTTAGCTAAAGCTCCTCCAAAAATTAATACATTTTCTTTATTCTTTTTATATGTTTCGCCTTTTATTACCTTAATTTTATCCGTTTTTATATTTTTAAAAATATAATTACAAATATTTCTTGTTGTGTTTATGCTATCATATTTACAAAATTTATCTACAAATTCTTGATATTGTGTATAATTTTTTGAATCTTCCATTTGTTTTATCAATTCCTCTACAGAACTCGCAAAAGTAAATGGCAATTTATCATAATCAAGATATAGTCCTCTATTAGCTAAATAACTATTTTTATCATAAGCAAATAAAATAATTTTTCTTTTTGTATTAGCATAATCAAAGAATACACTAGAATAATCTGTAATAAGGCCATCTGTTATATTTAAAAACTCACTAGTTTCATATTTATCTGGAAATTTTCTAATATGATTAAATATTTTAAAATTAATTTTTGAATCAACATAGTTATGTAATTTTACATATAATATAGTATCATCTTTTAATGATGTATCTAGTTGAAAAAGTAAGTACATTAAATAATTATATTGTATAATATTATTTTTTTCTACTAAAGATCCCCTCCAAGTTGGCATATACATGTATACTTTTTTATCTTGTATTTCTAGTTCTTTCTTTATTTTTTCTTTTTCTTCTTTATTATAAAAAATATCATTTCTTGGATAGCCACTTATTAAGTATTCTCCTTGATAAAAGTTATTTAACATATAATCTTCACGCATTTTTTCAAACATAAAGTCATTTTGAAATAGTAAATAATCTGCCATAAAGAAATTTCTTTGTGTATTTCCTAATTCATTTGGTGAATTTTTAATACTTCTTCCCATTGCTTTTAATGGAGTTCCATGCCATGTATTAATATATACTTGTCCTTCTTTTTTTATAAAATATGTGGGAAAAGTAGCATTGTTGATTAGATATTTTACTTGAGCAAGTAATTTACTGTATTTTCTTGAATTTAAAATCACTATCTTTACTTTGTTTGTTATTTTTTTGCTTTTTAAAAATTTTTTAATTTTTATATACTGTTTTGAGCTTGCTACAACATATTTTTTAAATTTATCATAATAATTGTCATTATAAATTTCTTGTAACATATAATATACATTTCCAGAAATAGAACTGCCGTCATAAGATTGAAATAAGATTGTATTTTCTTTTATTTTTGTTTTTTCAAAAAAGTTAGTATACATTATGTTAGCTTTAAAATCTTTGTTGGTAAGTTTTTTGGTCAGTTTATATAAATTCATGCTTTTAAACTCCTTTTTGCTTAAATATCTTTTCTACTGTTCTTTTAGTCGCTTGTCCATCATCTAAGTAGTTAAATTTATCATTGAAGTTTTTGTATTTTTGGTCATATATAAAATTTTTAGTTTTTCTTATTGCTTTTACAAGTTCGTCTTCTAGTTTAGTAATTTCTCCTGGCAATTCGTTAATATCAATATAAAAACCTCTCATTTCATCTTTGTATTTTTCAAAATCATACATATAATATATAATTGGTCTTTTTAAATTTGCGAAATCAAAAAATACACTAGAATAATCTGTTATTAAAATATCACTTACTACATATAATTCATTTATATCATCCAAGTCAGACACATTATAAATAAATCCTTTATATTTTTCAAAATCAAAAGAATTAGAAACAAAGTAATGAGCTCTAAATAATATTATGTATTCGTCTTGAAGTTCTTTTTGTAATATATCAAAATCAACTTCTGTTTTATATGTATACCCTAATCCTGATTTATGTTGATTGTCTCTAAAAGTTGGAGCATATAGTATAATTTTTTTATTGATATTATTTATTTTTAATTTTTCTTTTATTTTTTGTATGTCTTGGTTTGTATAGTTATATAAAAAGTCATTTCTTGGGTAACCTTCTTCAATTACGCAGTTTTGTTTGTTTACTTTTTTTAATACAAATGCTGAAGTTAATTTTTCTGTTGTAAATTTAGAAGGAGATATCATATAGTTAAGTTTTTTTGCTTCTAATAAATATTTTTTTCTTACTTCTTTTAAAGTATTTAAAACATTATCTGTTTTTTCTATGTCACATCCTAGTCTTTTTAAGGGAGTTCCATGCCAACATTGTACATAAACTTGTTTTTTATTAGGATGTATATGGTCAGCTATTCTATGATTTATAATCCAATATTTTGATTTTCCTAAATATTTTTCATATTCTTTATAATATCTAGAAATAATTGTTGTGTTCTTGTTTTCTTTTAAAAACTCATAATTTTCAGGTTTTGAGAAGACCCATACAAATTTATAATTTTCAAATTCTGGACAGTTTTTCATATATAAATACATTGCTTTTGGGCTGTCTGTATAATATTTTCCATTAAAACTACTAAAAAAAATCATATTTTTATCTATTTTTGTTCCAAAATTTCTTATTTGATATCTAATATACCTATATATATATATAGATTTTCTAAAAAGTTTTCTAAATATCAAATTATTTTTTGCAAGATTTGTAAGATAGGCTTTTATTTGTTTCTTCATATCATTATTCCTCCTAAAAATACAACTATTGTTTCATTATACTTTTAATATGATTAACTATTCGTTCTGAATTTTGAGTATCTATGGTTTCTATATATTTTTCTTTAAATTTTTCATATTCTTCATATGGATATTCTTTTTTTTCTATCATATCAATAATATTTTTTATATCTTTAAATGTAACTGATTTCATTTCTTCTTGTAGATTTATATTAAGCCCTCTCATAATTTCATATTTTTCTAAATCATATAAATAAAAAAATACTTTTTTGTTTAAAATAGTTGCTTCAAAAGCAACTGCAGAATAATCTGTTATAATGTAATCAGATATTTTTAATAGTTCAAATGTATTATACTTTGAATTAATAGTATATTTATTATCTATATTAGACTTTTCTAGCGGATGAAGTTTAATAATTAAATTATATTTATTCATATCTATTGCATTTATTAAACTATCTATACAAATATTTTCTCCTTTTCTAAATGTTGGAACATATAATATATTTTGCTTTTCTTTCAATTTTGGATATTCTCTTATTAAATCTTCTACACGATTATCTATTGTTTTATTTTTTCCTAACAAGTAATCAATTCTTGGCATTCCCAAAACAAGAATTTTTTCTTTTTCTATTCCAAAAGCTTCTGCATAAATTTCTCTGGTTGCATTGCTAGTACAAGTAACAAATGTGTAATTTTGGTGCATTTTCATTATATTTGCAACTATTTCATTACTACCTTCTTTTTTGTTAATAACTTGTTTGCCAAACTTTTTTATTGCTCCCATAGCATGCCATATTTGTACAATAATTAATTTTTTTTTATGTTTTAAAGCACTTACAGGTATAACATATCCTTCTACTATACATACATTAGAAGTTCCAATGTGATACATACATTTGATAATATAAAAGCAATATTTTATTTTCCCATAAATATTTTTTGGTATCTTTTTACATAGCATTTTAACTTTCCAATTTGAATTGTTTTTTAATATTTCATCTTGCAAAACTTTAAAGTCAATACTCGGTTCATTAGATTGTCTACTAATCATAAGTACTTTATTTTTTTGTATAGGAAACAATTTTATAAAAAAATATATAAAACTCATTGTTCCTTTTAGTATATATAAAGTACATTCTAAAATAATTTTTCTCATTTATTCTTCCTTTATTTTATAGATTCTTCATATTTTTCTATTGCTTTATCTATATCTCCATCAAAAATAATTACTCCATTTTTCATTACCATACCACGAGAACAAAATTCTTTTGCAATAATTGTTGAATGAGTTACAAATAATAAGGTAGCTTTTTCGTTATTAATTACTTCGTTTACTTTTTTATTGCATTTGTTTTTAAAGGTTTCGTCTCCTACGCTTAAGGCTTCATCTATTATTAATATTTCTGGTTTAATATTAACATTTATTGAAAACCCTAGTCTTGCTTTCATACCACTTGAATATGTTCTTACTGGCTGATCTATATATTCTCCTATTTCAGAAAATTCAACTATTTCTTCTTCTAATTCTTTTATTTCTTTATCTTTTAATCCTAATAGTTGTCCTTTTAAGTAAATATTTTCTCTTCCTGTAAACTCAGGGTCAAAGCCAGAAGTTAGTTCTAGTAAAGCACTTACTCTTCCATTTACTTCTATAGTACCAGATGTAGGGTAACATACTCCTGTAATCATTTTTAAAATTGTTGATTTACCTGCTCCATTTCTACCAAATAGAGCTACTGACTCTCCTTTTTGTATTTCAAATGATACATCATTTACTGCTTTTTTTTCTTTATACTTAACTTTTTTACAAAATGTAGCTAAAAGTCTTCTTTTGTCATTTTTAAATAGTTTATAAATTTTAGTTACATTTTTAAATTTAATCATAATATTTTTATTTTCCAATTTTTTCTCCTTTATAATACATCTGGAATTTCTTTTTTTAGTTTTTTATATGTGCGAGTGGTTAATAGTAATAAAATAAACGTAATTATAAAAAATACTAGTAATGTTTTTGGTTCTTCCCAAAACCATACTTTATTTATTAAACAATTTCTATATCCATTTGTTATATATGTTACTGGATTTATCATTAACACTTTTCTTAGAATATCATTCTGTATTGTTGTTGGATTCCATAAAATTCCTGATAGCCAAAATATAGCTGTTGTAAAAGATTTAACTAAATTTGAAAAGTCTTTACTAACCGCAGAAAGTAAGGAAGCAAATAGACTCCAAATAGTAAAAAATATAAATGATAATAACATATAAACTGGTAATTGTACTATATAAATATCTGGAATATATCCCATAAAAATAAAAATTAAAATAGTAATTATTATAAGTATAATATGAATGCTAAATTTTGAAATACTTACAAATGTAGGTATTGTTGATATTGGAAATTTCATCTTAGTTACTAAATAATTATATTTTCTAATTGTTTCTATTCCAGAAGTAAGCATTTCACTCATATAAAACCAAGGCATTAATCCTGCTACTAACCATAAAAAGTATGGATATCCAGCTACATCTTTTCCTGCTCTCAATCCTATAGTGAAAGCAAACCAATATACAAATATTGTAACTGATGGTTTTATTATAGCCCATGACCAACCAAGAGCAGCTCCACGGTATGTTTTTATTAAATCTGATTTTGCTAATTTAAATATTTGCTGTATATAATTTTTATGATCTTTTATTATTTCATTAATAATCATTCTCTTTATTAATCCCCTTTTATATTTCATTTATTATGCAAGTAGAGTATAACATAAAAAAATTTTTTTCTCAACTAAAAATATTATTTATTGCATTTTTTTACATATTTTACAAAAATATTATTTATATTTTTTATAAAAATTTATCATAATAATAAATAAGAATTTAATTTTTAGGAGTTTTATTTTATGAAAAAATATATTTTAATAATAATTTTATTTATTATGTTAGTATTATCTTTGTATTATTTTTCCTCTTATAAAAAAAATAATTTCATTAATTATAATGCCACAAGAGCTAATACTGAAATTGAAAATGATGTTAATCGTCAAATTCTTTCCGAAACACAAAATATTGAAACTACCATTTCTGAATTTTCCACAAAGATTCAAATTGATGATGATAATCGTGACAAAAATATAATGCTAACAGCATCTGTTATAAATGGAACTATTGTAAAAAATGATAATATCTTTTCTTTTAATGACATAGCAGGTAATCCAACTCCTGACAGAGGTTATGAAAAAGCTGGCGTATTTGTTAATGGAAAAAAAGTAAAAGATTATGGTGGTGGTAATTGTCAAGTAAGTACAACTATATACAATGCGGCTTTAAAAGTAGATGGTATAGAGATTATAGAAAGACATGAACATGGTCGTTCTGTTGGTTATATAGAAGAAGGAAAAGATTGTACTGTTGCTTATAATGATTTAGATTTAAAATTTAAAAATAATACTGGATATGATATTAAGATTTATGTAGAAGTTGTTAATCATAATTTAAATGTTAAAATAACAAAAATATAAAATGAAGATTAATAATTATCATAAAAAATACCTTTTTAAAATAAAATTTATTAACTTAATAACTCTTGGAGGTTTTTATATGATAATTTCTAAATTAAAACTTATATTTATTTTTATTACCTTAATTCTAATTTTTTTTATCCCTGCCGTAACTCTTGCATCAGATAGTATTTTTGTATGGTCTCCTGATGTTCAAACTACTCAAACAAATACTAGTTTAAGTAAGTCATCATCTACAGCTAATTTAAATTTAGACTGTGGCAGTGCTATTTTAATAGAGCAAAGTTCTGGTCAAATATTATTTGAGCAGAATTCTCATGAGAAATTAAGACCTGCTAGTGTAACTAAAATAATGTCTATTTTACTTATTATGGAAGCTATAGATTCTGGTAGAATTTCATATACAGATAAAATTCCTTGTACTGAAAAAGCAGCAGGTATGGGTGGATCTCAAATTTGGTTAGATGTACGTGAAGAATTAACCGTTGATGAAATGTTAAAAGCAATTTGCGTTGCTTCTGCTAATGATTGTATTGTTGCAATGGCAGAATATTTAGCAGGTTCAACTGAAGCTTTTGTTGAACAAATGAATGAAAAAGCTAAAGAATTAAATATGAATGATACTACTTTTAAAAACTGTCATGGTCTAGATGAAGATGGACACGTTACTTCTAGTCATGATATTGCTTTAATGTCAAAAGAATTATTAACTAAGCATCCTCTTATAACTAAATATACAAGTATTTGGATGGATAGCTTAAGAGACGGAAAGTCTCAATTAGTTAATACTAACAAGTTAATTAGAAATTATAAAGGAGCAACAGGTTTAAAAACAGGTTCTACTTCTTTAGCATTATATAACTTATCAGCTAGTGCTACACGTGATGACCTTTCGCTAATTGCAGTTATTATGAAAGCTCCTTCTAGTTCAGTTCGTTTTTCTGAGGCTCAAAAATTATTAGACTATGGATTTAATAATTATACTTACACATCTTTTGATAGTTCAAATAATATAATAAAGAATATTCCTGTTAATAAAGGCTCCAAATCTTCTGTTTCGGTAGCTTTCGAAAGTGATAGCGGAGCTTTAATACAAAAAGGTCAAGAAAAAGAGATTGTACAAAGCATAAAATTACCAGATATTATTCAAGCTCCTATTTCACAAGGGCAAAAAATAGGAGAAGCAACATATTCTTTAAATGGTAAAGTAATATCAATAGTTCCTATAGTTGCTACAGAAGATATTAGTAAAAATACATTTTTAAATATTACAAATGGAGTTCTAGCTAAATGGTTTTCTTTATTTAGAATTTAAAAAAGAGAAATGAGGGCAAATCCTTTTATATATAAAGTGATGCCCTCACTTCAACAGAACCGAAGGCAGATTATGCACTAACAATTCATATTTAGTTATTAAATAGTTATGATGCCCTTCAACTGTTAAGTTATATACATCTACAGGTTCTTTTAAGAATTTGTGCTCTATATGTGTTATTACTAACTCTTGGTTATCTTTTGCGTCAATTTTATCTCCTTCTTCTAGATCGTAAGCCCTTATCCATCCTTTATCAACTATATAAAATTGGTGTTTCGGTGTTGCACTTACAACTTCATTTCCTATAGTAATTTCATATATTTCGTCACTTTTTCCTCTAAATAAGTTTATTACTGGTTTTAGTTCTCTTGCATTAGTATCAAGATTTATTGAATATACCATATCGCCAAATTCTATATCTTCTATATTTTTCATACCATCCTTGGTTAATACTTGCGTACCTGCTACAAAGCATTGCGTTCCTGCTGTCATTGTATTTGTTCCAACATTTCCATATGCATCTATTATTTCTACCTTTATAGTGTAACTTGTCCAAAGTGACAAATTTGTAAACAAACATGTTAGTTTTGTTCCTTCGTATTTCAATTCATAATCACTATCATTAGCTGAAGATAATTTTATATAATATTTTAATGTTATAGTTCCATCAGTTTCGGATACATTTGATAGCTGCAATGTTAATTCCAAGCTGTCATTAGGTTGGTTTAGTATAGAATAACTACCAACAGAAGGGGCCGTTATATCTATGATGGCTGTATCTATTAAGCTAGAATCTGTTCCTTGATTTGTACTGTCTATATTTCTTGCATATATAGTAGCATCTTGAGTTATCTGCAATGGCTGTGTATATGTTTTCCAATCTGTTCCGTCAAAACTATATTGTTTTGTTAATCCACTAGTTTGAGTATAGTTTATTGTTGCTGTTGCTGTTTTAGGTGTACCTGCTGTAGTAGTTATATTTATTGTTGGCTTTGTTATGTTTTTTGTTGTTATTTGTTCTATTTCTGATTCTATATATTCTCCTGCTTCATTTTTTACTCTAGTTTTCACTTGATAATCTGTATTGAATATTCTCTCTGTAAAGTTACCGCTACTACTCCACGTTTCCCAATTTGTGTCACTAACTTTCTTTATTGCATATTCTATATCTAAATTTTCTGATGTTTGGTTTTGCGTTGCTATTATAATATTAGTAGTTGATTGTAATGTTGGTTTTGCTTTTGAAATTTTTTTTGCTTTAATTTGTGCTATATATTCGTCTAACTCATTAGAAAATTTTTGTATAGCTTCCATATCATTATTTACCGCCTCATTTGTTTTTTCTGCTGCTAATCTTGCTCTTGTTATTAACCCATTTTCTCCTACTAATGCTATTATACTTACTGTTGCTAATATTAACAATACTACTATTGTTACTACTAGAGCAATTAAAGTTATACCTTTTTGATTAATAGGTTGTAGATGTTGTATTTTGAATTTTTCTTTTTTCATCATCTTTTGTATCTCCTTATTATATTATTTATCTATTATTATACTTATTTATTAATTTTTTGCAATATTTTTTTATGTTTTTTAAAATTTTTTCATTTTCAAGGTAAATATTGTTCTAGTACTTTATAATAATTGTTTTCGAGAATCAATCTTGAATATTTATATTTTAAATATATTTCCTCTTTTTTATTTTTTATATATTCTTTATCTACATCCTCAGAAAACTTGTAAAATTTATCTATCCAATTATTGTATTTTCCTTTTTCAGTTATAAAGCTTCTATCTGAAAATATAATAAGTGGTTTATTATCTGAAAAAATATCTTGTCCCATTAGTAATCTAGAGTCATACTCTACACCAAATAAATTTAATAAAGTTGGTAAAACATCTAAAGAACTTGCATACTTATCGACTTCTACATTTAGGCTTTTATCTTCATTATATATTATTAGTGGCATATGAAATTTTTCAAAATAATAATCATCCATTTTATTGTATGATAATTCTTTTATTTGACTTTCAGTTAAGCCATATGGATAATGGTCTCCTAATATTACTATAACAGTATCTTTTAGTTTATTTTTTTCTTGTAGTTGGTTTATTATTTCTTCTACTGCTTTATCCAACTCTATTTGTGTTGCTAAATACCCTTTTGCTTCATCTGAATATTGTAGATTCTTTACTTTATTCCAATTTTTTTGTATTATACTATGATTTCTATTGTATGCCATGTGTCCACTCATAGTTATATAATATGCTAAAAACTTGTCATCATTTATATAGTCATTAATTGTAGCTTTAACCATATCATAATCGCTACTAGGACTTAAACTAAAATCCATCCTTTCTTCTAAACCATTTCCCTGAGCCAAATATTTATTATATCCCATTGTTTTTAAATATTTATCTCTAGAATAATAATTGTATTTATAGTTATGATATGCATATGTTCTATAGCCTTGTTTTTTTAATATATTAGCATACGAATATGGAATTGTTTTATTTTCTACATTTTCTATACTCCAAGTTCCTTCTGATGGTAAAAGAGACATATCTGTTAAATATTCTCCATCAGCCGTGCTTACTGGAAATAGTGGTGTATAAAAATTTTTAAATTGAAAACACGTATTTGCTAATTTATATAATGTTGGAGTCAAATCTTCTCTTATTGCTAATGAACTGAAAGATTCTGCTATAATTACAATTAAATTTTTATCTTTATATATCCCCGTATATTCATTTTTGTTAGTAGGATTCCTAGTTTTTATATAGTTATGTATTTCTTTTATTTCTTCATTTTCTTCATTTTTAGCTAGCTCATCAAAATTAATATTTATTATATTATACTCTTTAGCATCAATTATAACAGTTTCTCCATTAGTATTAGTATATTTATACAAATTTTTTTCTTTAAATTTAATTATTGCTCTTTGTATATCTAGCCTAACTGATGTTATCAATCCAAAGTTTGATAAATTTTCATTATCGTTGACTATATTATAATATAAATTTTTTGTAGAATATATATCTGATTCATTATCTAAATTTATAATTAATATACTAGTCATATATAATAATATAAAAATACTTATTTTTACTATTTGTTCTTTAATGCTAGCCTTATCAAATTGAATCTTTTTTATAAAAAATAAATATAATATAATCGGAACTATAAATATTAAAATTTCACCCCAGTTATTTTTTATAATATTAGCTAATCCACTTGAAAATTGCATTACCTGTGTTCCTTTAGTTAATGAATATATAGATAAGAAATTTCCGAAAGTTTTGTAATATACGTAATAAGTACTATATATTATAGGTAATACAAATACCATTATTGTGTTTAATATCTTGTTAGTTTTTTTATTAAATAGACTTGTTAATATATTTAATAGTATTGCAAATTGTATAGTAAATAAACATTTTAAAATTATATTATTTAATGAAACTTTTATTAAAATATTAAATATTATTTCTTCAAAAAAAACAAATAAAATTATTAATATATTAGCCCTTTTCATATGTTCCCTCCAAAGAAATTATAGTACATGTATTTCTTTGTGTCAATCTTATTTGTAATATAAGAATAATAGAACGATATTAATATCATTCTATTATTTTCTGTTCTTTTTTTCTTGTTTTTATTCTTGTATATCTTCATCTTCATTAGTTTCATTATATTGATATTCATATACAGTTTGTTCTGGCTTATGAATTTTAGTTCTCTTAGGAATAGTTCTTGTTATTATATTCTCAGGTTCTTCTCCTAATTCTTCTATAGTTTGTTTTATTTCTTTTTTTATTTTTTCTTTACTTTTAATTTCATCTTTCTTTTCTTCTTTTTTATTTTGCATATTTTTATTTAAAAAATTATTGGTTTTTTCTATTAAATCTGGCACATAATCTAATAGTCTATCAACAGATGAACAGTGTTCTACTGGTAATAATTTTACGTTATTTTGTTGTACTACTAAAAATGCCACTGGAGAAATGGAAACTCCTGCTCCACTTCCGCCTCCAAATGGTAATCTATATTGAATAGCTTCTTCCTTATCTTTTTTTGTGTATTCATCAATAGTTTCTCCTTTAAATTCACTACCTCCTGACGCAAAGCCAAAGCCTACTTTTGATATTGGAATTATAACAATGTTGTTATTTGTCTGTATAGGTTCTCCTATTATTGTATCTACATCAACCATATCTTTAATGCTATTCATAGCTGTAACCATAAGATTTTCTATTGGATGTTGCTCGTTCATTTTTATCACTTTTTCCTTTCTTTAAGAGAGTATATATTATATTGATAATATGTACCAATTTTATTTCAATTATACAATTAAATTTAATTTTATATAAAGTTTTATTTTTATATATTGGTACTATCTTATATTTATAATTTTTTTTATCTATATTCTTTACTAAATATGGTAATATAATGGATATTATACTAGCAATACTTGCTACTAAAAAAGATGTTGTAATAGGATTTTCTACTCCTAATTCAAAATAGCAATTTAAATGTGAAAGTTTAATATTTAGTTTCTTAAATTGTTTTAAATATTCAAATCTCAAACTATCTTTTAATATCTTATATTCTATTTTTTGTAATTGAATTTTTGAATAATATTTTTTTATTTGTTTATTATTTAAGTGAACCCATAACCATTTTATGCGATTTCCTAAATATAAAGAAAAAATAATATCATAATTTAAATTTTTTTTATCATCTATATTTGAAGCTCTTAAATTTTTAATTTCTATATGTATGGTAGAAAATAAAAATAAAATGGTAGTAAGTATTAATAATATACAAATTGCAAGTAAAATTAAAACTAATATCATAATAACCTCCTTTTGAAGTTACTTAATATTAGTTTTTCCTTTTTATGTTTTTTTAAACAAACATATCTAAATTTATTGTCTTTTTATTTTCTCCACTGTTATGTCTCCAAACAGCTCTTCTTGAGCTGTAGTTACTTTATTCCTTCGGGATAATTCTAAAAGTCCTGTAAATGCTGTCATCATTTCTTGTTTATTACATTTCTTTATAGAGAATAACTTATTAAATATAAATTTATTTTTACTAATAAGTTCTTTAAACATAATTTTTATTTTACTCTCAACAGTATATGTATCTGTAAGTGCTATTTTTTCAATGTTTTTAGCATTTTGGTTTAACTTTTGAGCATTTTTTTCTATTAAATTTTTATAGGCCTTAAAAATAATTTCTTTTGTATAACTTACTTCCAACTTTTGTTTTGGAAGTTCTATAATTTCAGGTTTTTTAAATATTTTTTTATTATTTTGTTCTATAGCTTCTCTTAATTTTTTTGTAATTTCTTTATATTTTTTATATTCTATAATCCTTCTTAATAATTCTTCTTCTGTTAACTCTTTTTCATCTTCAATTTGATTAGGTAAAAGAGTTTTTGATTTTAAATACAATAAAGTAGAAGCCATTATTAAAAACTCGCTTGCAATTTCTAAGTTTAATTTTTCCATATCATTTAGATATGTAATATATTGGTCTGTTATTTCACTTATTTTTATATTGCAAATATCCATTTTATTTTTATCTATCAAATGACATAATAAATCTAATGGGCCTTCAAAATTTTTTGTTTTTACTTTATATTTATTTGTTTCTAAGGTTAATATGTTTTGCATTTTATTCTCCATTATATAAAATATTAGTTTTTAAAAATAGTTATTTTTCATTATTTAATTCTTTAAAAGCAGCTTTAATACATTCTAAAGAATAACCTTTTCTATATAAAAACTGTTCTATTTCTTCTTTTTCAATTTGATTTTGTTTTTTTAGTATAATTTTTTTAGCACAGTTTAGTTGATATTGCTCTAGTTTATTTTCATTTTCAGAGAAATATGTATCTATTATATCACCACTAATTCCTTTTGTATATAATTTATTTTTTATTTCTTTTATAGAAAGAGTATTTATTGCTATAAATTCATTTACTGCTCTTTTTATATAGTCTTTATCATTAATATAGCCAACTTCTTTTAAGTGCTGAATAACATCTTCTAGTAAATTTTCATTAGTAGAAGAAGAGAACTTTTGAAAAACTTCTTTTTCAGTTCTCTTCTTATATAGAATATATTTTAACACTTTCGTTTTTAATTTATCAAATTCTTCTATATTATCGTGCAATTTATTCTCCTTTTATTATAGCATATTATTCTTCTATATTTACTTCTTCGCCTAAGCTTTTTTCAAAAGCTTTTGAATAATTCTCTCTAATTTTGTTTTCTATCTCTTCAGAAATTTTTGGATTATTTGCTAAATATTCTTTAACATTTTCTCTTCCTTGTCCTATTCTTTCTCCATTATAGCTAAACCAAGAACCGCTTTTTTCTATAATATCTAAATTAACAGCGGCATCTAAAATATTTCCTTCTTTAGAAATTCCTTTGCCATAAATTATGTCAAATTCAGCTTCTCTAAATGGCGGAGCAACTTTGTTTTTAACAACTTTTACTCTTGTACGACTTCCAATAACTTCTCCATCTTGTTTTAAGCTTTCAACTCTTCTAATGTCTAGTCTAACTGATGAATAAAATTTTAAAGCTCTTCCACCAGGAGTTGTTTCAGGATTACCAAACATAACTCCTACTTTTTCTCTTAATTGATTAATAAATACTATAACACATTTTGATTTATTAATTACACCTGCTAATTTTCTTAAAGCTTGTGACATTAGTCTTGCTTGTAATCCTACATGGGCATCTCCCATATCTCCATCAATTTCTGCTTTTGGCACTAATGCTGCAACAGAGTCAACAACAATAATATCTAATGCCCCACTCCTAACTAAAGCTTCTGCAATTTCTAATGCTTGTTCGCCAGTGTCTGGTTGAGATACTATTAAATCATCTATATTAACTCCTAAATGTTTTGCATATATCGGATCTAAAGCGTGTTCTGCATCAATAAAAGCTGCTTCTCCACCCATTTTTTGTGCTTCAGCAATTAAATGTAATGCTAATGTAGTTTTTCCAGAAGATTCTGGTCCAAATACTTCTATAATTCTTCCTCTAGGTATACCTCCTATTCCTAGTGCTATATCTAAGCTTAAAGCTCCTGTTGGAATAGCCTCTACATTCATTTCTGTATAATCTCCTAATTTCATAACAGAACCTTTGCCAAATTGTTTTTCTATTTGTCCTAATGCTGCTTCCAATGCTTTAATTTTTTCTGAATTTTCTTTACTCATTATTTATTCATTCCTTTCAATATTTTATAAACGTTTGTTTGTGTTTATTATATACTAATAATTTTATTTGTCAAGTATTTTTTTATTATTTTTTATTATCTATACCAATTAGAAAAATTGTAAAAAATACTATACCAATTAGTTTTTATATCTCCTAGTAAGTTTTTAGAATATGCTATTATATCATTATTAAAATATAATCCTACATAAGGTATTTCTTCATCATAAATTTCAAAAATTCTGTTATATTTTTCTTTTATTAATTCTTCATCTTTAATGTTATTTAAATCTTTTAAAATAATGTTAATTTCAGAATTTTCAAAGTTGGCCAAATTGTTTTTTCCTAAAAAAAGGTTTAAATCAGGTGATATTGAAGTATATACTCCTGTTAATAGCATTTCATATTGATGATTTTCTAAGTAGCTTTGATATTGTGTCTGGGAAATTTTTTTAATATTAATTTTTATTCCTACTAATTCTAATTGATTTTTTAATTCTTCTGCTACCTTTATTCTTTGAGTATCATCTTGTTCTACAGCTAAATCTATATTAATAGTTTTTGTTATACCATCAATTTCTTTTTGCCAAATTCCATATTCAAATTTCCAGCCAGCCTCTTTTAAAATTTCTTTTGCTTTTTCTACGTTTGTTTTTTTATAAACATAGTTTTTTAATAAGTAATTATTAGGATCTATTGGATAATTTGCTACTGTAGCTTTATTTTCTAATACTGATACTGTTATTTTTTCTTTATCAATCACTTTGCTTATAGCTTGTCTAATTTCTTTAAATTGTAAAATACTGTCTTTACAATTTAAAGCTAGATAGTCATACTCTCTGTTAAGATATATTTTCTTTTCATACCCCATAGTTCCTATATACTCTTCTATATTATTATTATTTGTATGTATAAAATCTATACTTCCTAATTTAAAAGCATTATATACTTTTCCAGCAGAATCATATATATTTATAGAAATTGTTTTAAAATTGCTATCTTCCATATCTATATTTCTATAATTATTATTTTTTTCAAGTTCTATTTTATCTTTTTCTATTTTTGATATTTTATATTTGCCTGTTCCTATAGGTATTTTATTAGTATTCTGTATATTTGTATCCTTATATTGTTTAGAAGAAATTATAGGAAAAATAAGATTATATTCAAAAAATGGTATTTCTTGCGTTAATTCTATACGTACTGTGTAATTATCTATAATTTCTATAGAGTTTATATTTTTTATATTTTCATAGTAAATAGAATTTTTTAATTTTTTTAACTGTTCAATGGAAAATTTGACATCTGTAGCAGTAAATTCACTGTTATCTTGCCATTTTACATTTTCTTTTAGTTTAATTAAATAGCTGTTTTCTTCTAGTTTAGACCATTCTTTGGCTAAACAATTAGTTACTTTATAATCTTCTGTAATGGTAAGTAATGGTTCAAATATTAATTGATTTATATAAATAATTTTTATATTATTAGTTAAGTATGGATGTATGCTGTCAAAATCAGAGATTCCTAATCTAAGGTCTGTAATCATATTTACAATTTCATATGATATTTCTTGACTTTCTTCTTCTTTATTTTTTAAATTTTGTAATATAAAAAATGTTGCTGCTATTATAATAAATAAAATAAATATACTAATTATAATTTTCAATGAATTTATTTTCATTATGCTCTCTCCTTCTTTAGCTAGTTTAATTGTATACTATATTTTTTGCTTTTTCAATATTTAAATTAAAAAAGCACAAAAATATATATTTATATTTTTGTGCCCCTATATATTAATTTTGAAATTATTTTCTTGACTCAACAATTAACTTAATACCCGTTCTATCTTCTCCTTCAACCTCTACTTCTGCAAATGCGGGTATACAAACTAAATCTACTCCTGCTGGTGCTACAAATCCTCTAGCTATAGCAATAGCTTTTACTGCTTGATTTAATGCTCCTGCTCCAATTGCTTGCATTTCTGCTTTACTTGATTCTTTTACCAAACCAGCTATTGCTCCTGCAACTGAGTTTGGATTTGACTTTGATGAGATTTTTAAAACTTCCATTTTTGCCTCCTATATTTTTTATTTTTTGTTTCGCGAACAGTTATATTTATATTACATTTTTTTAAAATTGTCTAGTGCTTTTTGGAAAAAAGTGGAAGTTTTTATCTGCTTTTTTTTACATTATTTGTCATTTATTTTATATTTATTCTTTCAATATTCTCTACTCTACAACTTTCATCATTTATTTCAAATATACATCCACAGAATATACATTCTCCTCCAGCTAGTTTATATTTTTCTGGAAGTGAAGTAACAAATCTTTTTACAGACTCTTCTATCCCCATTCCTATAACAGAATTTATTGGTCCTGTCATACCTAAGTCTGTAATATATCCCATTCCTTTTTCTGTTATTTCTTCATCTGCTGTTTGTACATGAGTATGCGTTCCGACTAATATATTGACTTTTCCGTCTACAAAATATTTCATAGCAACTTTTTCTGCTGTTGCTTCTGCATGAAAGTCTATAATTATTATATCTACTTTTTTAGATAAGCTATTTATTAGATCTTCTACCACTATAAAAGGATTTTCAGATAATACACTCATTTCCGCTCTTCCTATTAAATTTATTACTGCTATATTTTTATCTTTAAATTTATATATACTATATCCTTTTCCTGCAACTCCTTTAGAGTAATTAGCTGGCCTTATTAATTTTGGATGATCTATAAATTGGAAAATATCTTTTTTAGCCCAAGTATGATTACCCATTGTAAATACATCTATATTTAATTTTAATAAATCATTCCAATTTTTAAAAGTAATTCCCATTCCGCCTGCAACATTTTCTGCATTTGCTATTACAAAATCTATTTGTTTTTCTTCTTTTATTTTTGGTAATATTTGTTTTACTTTGTCTAATCCATTTTCTCCTACAATATCTCCTATTGTTAATATTTTCATTTATTACACTCCTTATATAACATTATTTAATATATTATAAACGTATATATTTATTTTAGTCAATATAATGTTGCCATTTTGTAAAAAATAAATTGTATATAAAGTATTAAAAAAGTGCCACTAATGTAGCACTTTTAATCAATTTAATGTAATTTGTTTATACTTTAGTTATTTTACACAAAGTATAACTCTAAAAGAAACAACTCCGTTCTCCTCTAGAGGAGGAAGTACAGCTCTATCTTTTGTTTTCAAATAATTTGTGCCATAATGAGATCCTCTATATGTATAAGAATAACTTTCCGCAGGGACAGACGTTTCTGTTGTCCATTCGCAAGCATTTCCTGCTAAATCTTGTATATTACATCTTTTATCTGCATTTTCTCCTGCTTTTGCTAAATTTGAATTTATACTTGTTCCATCTTGGTTAGCATAGTCTGTATCTTCTGAATATTTTTGTATAAATATTATGGCAGTATCCCATGCATAGCTATTTATTAAATCACTATAATATTTTTCATTACTTGAATATGGATACATTGCTCTAGATGCTGTTGATGAGTCTTGTTGATTTGCTATCCATAACATTCCATCTGTTATATTACCAGTATAATCTATTAATGTTGGTTTTGAAGCTGCTTTTACTCCATTTTTACTTGCTTCATATCTTGCTATATAATATCCCCCATTATCTAATGTTGTACTTATCCATTCTTGTAAATTTAAAGATATTATTCCTCCTCCATAATTTGTTGAAGTTTCAATGTGATCACAATAGTTAGTTCCAACTATTGGTTTTTGTAAATTATAATCTGTTTTGCTTGCTTCTTGTACTGGAGTTGATGATGAAAAATCACTGTATCTTCCTAAAGTTATAGTTGTTTTATTGCTAGTATTTTCTATTGCATCATTTTTTATTTCTCCTACTGGTACCCATACAAATTCATTTTCATCTGTTACATTTTGTATTACTATACCATCTTGTACCACTGGTATATTTGTTGATGTTCCATTTTGTTTATCATATGTATATTCTACTACATGATTTCCATTTCCTATTCCTTGAGTTCCATGAGGAAGTATCTTAAAACCTTCTGGTATTATTACTTTATTTCCATATTTATCATATACTGTTTCATTATCTGTCGCAGGCGTTCCAATTAAATCTTCTAATTTAGTTACTGCTGATTTTACATTGATTGGTTCTGATACAGTTTCTGTTTTGTTTCCTGCATTATCTACTGTTAATACATGTAAATAATATGATCCCGCATTAGTTGGTGTAAAACTTATACTTTGTTCTTCAAATGGAGTAGCTGTATTCCATTGTGATGATGTTTCTCCCATATTAGTTGCTATTGTATTATATACAAATTTACATTCTGTTATGTTTATTCCTGATTCATAATCATTTTGTACTACTGTAGCCGTTATTGTTTCTCCCAATGTTATATTTGTATTTATTATATATATATCTGCTGTTGGATTTGTTTTGTCTAATATATTTATAGTTGTTTCTGTACTGTAGTTATCTCCATTTATTAATCTTGCATATATTATATCTCCATGCTTTAAATTTGCGACAGTAGTTCCTGTTGTCCAACTTCCTTCTTCTCCTATTTTATATTGTATAGTTAATCCTGTTGTTGTTCCTAGAGTTACAGTTGCTTTTTCGTTACTCCAAGTTATATTATTAGCTGTAATTTCTCCTGTTATTATTTCCTCTGATTTTAGTGTAAAATATCCTGGTGTTCCTGGTCTGTCTATTCTTGCATATGTTTTATCCGTATATGAACTACTATATTTTGTTCCATTTCCTCCTACTAATTTTGTATTATCATAAAACATTCCTCCTGAATCTGTTATATTTGATGTTACAAATTTATCACTTGCATATATAGTAGTTAAATTGCTACACTTATAAAAAGCACCTCTCATATTTGTTACTTGACTAGTATCAAAACTACTTAGATCTAAGGTAGTTAAATTAGTATCACCTGAAAATATTCCGTTCATTATTTTTACTTTACTTGTATTAAAATTTGTTAAATTTATACTTGTTAAGCTAGAACAATCAGAAAACATTCCTTCCATTTCTGTAACTTTGCTTGTATCAAAATTACTTAGATCAAGACTTTTTAATTTACTGCATCTACTAAACATCTCTAACATAAGAGTAACATTACTTGTATTAAAACTACTTAAATCAAGATTTTCTAATTGGTTGCAATTATTAAACATACTTTGCATACTAGTTACATTGCTAGTGTTAAAGTTGCTTACATTTATATAAGTTGCACTTATACAATTCATAAACATTAAGCTCATATCTGTTACGTTTTTTGTATCAAAATTGCTTAAGTCTAGTCCTTTTAAACTTTCACAATAATAAAACATCCAGCTCATATCTGTTACTTGACTTGTATTTAAATTATTAATATTTATAATTTCAGTCATTTTGTCACAGTTTTTAAACCAAAAGCTTGTATTAGTTGGTTTAATTTGATTATTAATATCAGCTCTTAAAATATTATCTTTATAATAATACCAAGGTGGTGAATACATTGTTGTATATATTTTGTCTTTAATATTTCCAAATTCTTTTTGTATAGTTTTTCCTGTCATATGTTTATTATTATTACTAAATCCTAATGTTCCATCTGTATATAATGTTACATAAATATCTGCTCCTACTATCTTTTCTGTAAAATATCCTGGTGTTCCTTGTTTGTCTATTCTTGCATATGTTTTATCTGTATAAGAACTGCTATA
>CALXQH010000046.1 GCA_944390525.1 uncultured Clostridia bacterium
GGAAATGGAACTTTAAAAAATACAGGCTCGACAGGAGACATAGCATGTAACATATATGATTTGGCTGTTAACTGCTGTGAATATACAACAGAGTTCTGCACCAAAATAGATAACGGTTATTATTACGTTTGCTCGAGTCATCGGTGGTGCTTACAACAAAGAGTCGTATAGCACCGATTATAGGGACTACTGGAGTACGAGAACTGGCGGGTCCCCAAATTCTTTCAGACCGTTACTTTATATAAAGTAGCACCGGAACTGTACAAAATTTCATGTAAACTAAAAATACCTTTATTGATATAAAATAATATCAAGAAGGTATTTTTCATAAGATAAAAAATATTAAATAAGAAGTAAAAAATATCTTTACATTTGACATAATTTAATATATAATACAAAAAGCAATATTACAAAAATAAAACATTATTACAAAAACATTAAAATAATATTACAATTATGTTAAAATTATTGACATATTAGCAGAAAATTATAAAATATGTATATCATATAGAGGTACTATGAGAGTAATTAGTGGAACAGCAAGAGGAACTAAATTAAATTCAATAGATAATATTTCTACAAGACCTACATTAGACAGAGTAAAGGAATCATTATTTAATATAATACAAACTAAAATACAAAATTCTGTAGTTTTAGACTTATTTGCAGGAAGTGGAGCTATAGCTATTGAATTTCTAAGTAGAGGAGCTAAAAAAGCATATCTTTGTGAAAAAAACAATCTTGCAATTAAGATGATATATGAAAATTTAAAAAAAACAAGAATGAATACCAAAGCTGTTGTATTAAATAAAGATTATAAAAAGGTATTAGAAATGTTAAAACAGGAAGAGATACAATTTGATTTTGTATATATAGATCCACCATATGAAGCTAATATAGCAATAGATTCTGTAAAAAAAATATTAGAACTAAATTTACTAAAAGAAAAAGGTAACCTAATCATAGAAACCGATGATGAGAAACGAGAATTACTCGGATTAGAAAAATTAGAAGTAGATATAAAAGATATGAGAAAATATGGAAGAGTGAGTCTTATATTCTTAGAAAAAAGAAGTTAAAATACATTAACTCTTAAGGTTGAAAGGGGTAAAACAATGGAGATATTTACTTTATTAGAAACTTTAGAAGATATGTTAGAAAAAAGTAGAAGTGTACCTTTTTCTGGCAAATGCATAGCAGATAAAGAAGAAATATTAGATATTATTAAAGAAATAAGGTTAAAATTACCAGAAGAATTAAAACAAGCTAAATGGGTAAAAGAAGAAAGACAAAGAATTTTAGTAGAAGCTCAAAATGAAGCTGATGAAATAATTAAAGAAGCTGAAAATAGAATTATTTCTATGATTGATGAACATGAAATTACAAGAAAAGCTTATGAGAAAAAAGTAGAAATTATAGAAACAGCTAATGAAATGTCTCGTGAAATTTCAAAAGGAACAAAAGATTATGCAGACAGTATTTTAGCAGGTATAGAAGTTGCATTACAAGATGCTATGAAGGTAATTCAAAATAATAGAAAAGAACTTAAATAAAAGATTCGGAAGTCAGATATCGGGGTCAGAGATTGAAAAATCAATATTAAATTGATTTCCGATTTCTGACTTTTTATATATAACTAAAAAAGGAGAAAAAAGTGGCAAGAAGAGGAAGAAGAAAAAAAAATAAAATAGATATAAATGTAGCAGTAGTAGTATTAATATTACTTAGTATTTTATTAATGATATTAATTTATTCAAAATCAGGAAGTATTGGAAAAACTTTAAGTCCAATGCTTGGTGGAATAATGGGATTTATAAAATATATTATTCCTATTGGCTTATTGTTAATAGCAATATACATGACTTCTAATGATAAAGAATATATGACACATAAATTAATACAATATGGTATATTTTTACTATGTATAGCAACATTATTGAGTATTTTTCAAGTGGGAAAAGGAAATATCAATTTAGATCAAGAATTTGAAAAAGTAGTTGAAGATGCATATTATTTGGGAGAAAAAGATATAGGCGGTGGAGTTATAGGTAGTGTTATAGCTATTCTTCTAATAAATGCATTAGGACAAGTTGGAGCTATAATATTAACTATTGGTATTTCTATTATTTTATTAGTATTTATGTTTGGCATTAGACCAGCTGAAATAATCAGTAATTTATTAGAAACAATGGAAGAAAAGAAAGAAGAGAAAAAAGAAAATAAAAATATAATTTTAGAAGAAAAAAGAAAAAGAAGAGAATTAAGAAAACAAAACGAGGCAGAACAATTAGCTTCTCAACTTGAAAATCAATTAACTATTAATTTAAATGAAGATGAAAATGAAAATAAAAAACACAACCATTCAAATGAAGATTTAAGTATACCTTTTTTTGGAAAGAAAAAAGAAGAAACCACTTCGCCTGATGTAATTGATGCTAATTTATTTAAACAGGTTGAAGAACAAAAAGAAGAAAAAACTAAACAAGTATTACAATTAGAACATACTATAACAGAAGAAGATGAAAATTACGAATTTCCTCCAATTCAATTATTGAGCGAACCAGAAAAAAAAGGAAATAAAGGAAGTAAAAAAACTGTAACAGATACAGCTACTAAATTACAAAAAACTTTATATAGTTTTGGTGTTTCAGCAAAAGTAGAAAATGTATCTGTAGGACCAGCTATTACAAGATATGAACTTAAACCGGCAGAAGGTGTACGTGTTAGCAAAATAGCAAATTTAGCAGATGACATTGCTTTAAATTTAGCAGCTGAAACTATACGTATTGAGGCTCCAATTCCAGGAAAACAAGCTGTTGGAATTGAAATACCAAATAAAGATAATGAAACAGTACATCTTAGAGAAATAATTGAATCTGAGGCATTTCAAACTCATAATTCAAAATTAGCATTTGCTTTAGGCAAAGATGTAGGAGGAGAAGCTATTGTTACAGATATTGCAAAAATGCCACATGTTTTAATAGCAGGTGCAACAGGTTCTGGAAAAAGTGTATGTATAAATACCTTAATTTCTAGTATAATATATAAAGCAAAACCAAGTGAAGTAAAATTACTTATGGTAGATCCAAAAGTAGTAGAACTTTCTGTATACAATGGAATTCCTCATTTATTAATTCCAGTAGTAACTGACCCTAAAAAAGCTGCAGGAGCATTAGCTTGGGCAGTACAAGAAATGGAAAATCGTTATCAAATTTTTGCTCAAAAAGGTGTTAGAGATATTAAAGGATATAATGAAATATCTAAACAACAAGAAACAGGTATATTACCACAAATTGTTATTATTATTGATGAACTTGCAGATTTGATGATGGTAGCTTCTAAAGATGTTGAGGATTCAATTTGTAGATTAGCACAAAAAGCAAGAGCAGCAGGTATGCATTTAGTAATTGCTACACAAAGACCATCTGTTGATGTTATTACAGGAATTATTAAAGCAAATATTCCATCAAGAATTTCTTTTGCAGTATCTTCACAAATAGATTCTAGAACTATATTAGATATGGTTGGAGCAGAAAAATTATTAGGTAAAGGAGATATGTTATTTTATCCGGCAGGAGCTCCAAAACCTACTAGAGTTCAAGGAGCTTTTGTAACAGACAAAGAAGTAGAAAAAATAGTAGACTTTATAAAAGCTAATGGAGAAGTTAAATATAATGAAGATATTATAGAACAAATTGAAAATGCAAATAAAACAGAGAAAGAATTAGAAGTAGATCAAGCAGAAGATGATGGAACAGATCCATTATTAATGGAAGCAATAGATACAGTAGTAGAAACTAGACAAGCTTCTACATCATTTATTCAAAGAAGATTTAAAGTAGGATATGCTAGAGCAGGAAGAATCATAGATCAAATGGAAGAAAGAGGAATTATTTCTGGATATCAGGGCAGTAAACCACGTGAAGTAATTATGCCAAAAGAAAGATGGCAAGAACTAAAAATGACAACGATAGAAAATAATAAAGAACAAGAATAATTTATAAAATAACTAATGAAAAGGAATTATAATGGAAAAAAAGACAGAAAAATTACTAAAAAAAATCCATATAAAGGATTATACTAATGCATTAGAGAAGGTTTTAGAAAAAAAGAAATTTCCAACAGATACTAAAAACCTTCTTTTAAGTATGTTTTACAAAATAGAAAATTCATACAAAGATTACCAAAAAACTAAGGTAGAAGTATATGAAAAATGGGATTTTTTAGATAAATTACTTTATATTATTGAAGAAAAATGTAATCAAATTATAGTAGCAAAATCACATTCAGAGGAAGCCAAAATATTAGAAAAAGAAAAAAAAGATTTTATAATAAATAAAGAAGAAGGAAAAATTTTATTAATAGGAAATGAAGTAGTTTTATTAAACTGTATTTTATTAATAGAACAAAATGATGTATGTGTAACAGAAGAAGAAATACTTTTACAAAAATCTATAACTTATTTATTAAATACAGGATTAATAATGAATGAAACAGAAGTAATTAGAGATTTCAATGGTTGGTCTTGGGACATATCTATAAACAGTAAAGAAAATATAAAGATTAATTTAATATTTCAAAGTATTTTATATTTATTAGGCTATGATTTTATAAATAATTGGATAGAAAACAATAGCCAATTAGCAGATTATTTGATGTTAACATATGAAAAAATGAAAGAGAATTTTGGAGAAGAAAAAGCTAAAAAAGTTACTACATTATTTTTAAAAATAATAATTGAAATTATAATACAACTAGATAAAGAACAAAGAAAAGAATGGAAAAAAGTAAAAGAAAAAATAAATAATGAATATGAAAAAATAAATAATAAAAAGCTATATTTAGATGAAATAACTCAAAATAAAAAAGATATTACAAAAAAAATAAAAGAAATAGATAAAATTATAAATAATAAAATAACCTTACAACAAGAGTATGAAAAAAGAAATGAAAATTTACCAAATAAAGAAAAAATATTTAGTACAAGACAATTGGTAAACAAATTAGAAATTGAAAGACAAGAACTTATTAACAAAATTAAACTATATAATAACTTAATTGATCCAAATGGATTTGTTAGTATGAAAGAAAAAATAAATGAGCAATATCAATTTTTAAATGATATAAATTTTAAAGAAGCCGAAGACAACAAAAAAATTATAGACTTATGTTTAACATTTTTATCTTGTTTTCAAATAAATATTTTAAAAACTACAACTAAGCAGAAAATTATTGAATATATATATAAATTAAGGTATTATGGTTTTTTAACTTTTGATGAAGAGGGAATTATATTAAAAAATATTCCAGAATTAAAAGAAAAATTTAAAGAAACTATTCAATTAATACTCAAAAAATCAGAAAGTTTAGGAGTTATAAATGAAGTAACAGAAGATGAAGATGTAAATTATGAAATAATTAGCAAAATTTTTGAAAGCAAAATGATTGATTTAAACAATATGATAATTGAAACTAAAATAGAAGATAAAAAATTATTTGCTTTATATTATGATGGAAATATATTAGAAACAAAATATGAAATTTATAGCAACAAAACTGTTAAATTAAAAAAGAAAACAAAATTATTTATTTAAGAGAGGTAAAAAATATGAAAATTACATTTTTAGGTGCAACAAGAATGGTAACAGGTTCAAATTTTTTAGTAGAAGGAGCAGGAAAAAAGTTTTTAATAGACTGTGGTATGTATCAAGGAGGAGATAGAGATGAGCTACAAAATTATGAGCCATTTTCATTTAATGTTCAAGACATTGACTTTGTATTATTAACACATGCACATATTGACCATTCAGGTAGAATACCAAAGCTATATACAGAAGGCTACAGAAACCCAGTTATAACAACAAAAGCAACAAGAGATTTATGTTCAATAATGCTTCCAGACAGTGGACATATTCAAGAACAAGAAATTAGTTGGAGAAATAAAAAAAGAATGAGAGAAGGAAAAGAAGCCCTTTTACCATTATATACAGCGCAAGATGCAATAAATGCAATGGAAATATTTCAACCAGTTAATTATGATGAAATTATAGAAATATCTCCGGAAATTTATGTTCGTTTTAATGATGCAGGACATATGCTTGGTTCTGCTATTATTGAAGTATGGGTAAAAGAAGATGGAAAAGAAACTAAGGCTGTTTTCACAGGGGATTTAGGTAATAACGATATACCTTTATTGTCTTCACCAACAATGATAGAAAGTGCTGATTATTTAATAATGGAATCTACATACGGAGGAAGACTACATATTAGAAATGATGATAAAGCAAATTTATTTTTAGATATTGTTTCTGAAACATTAGATAAAGGAGGTACTGTTGTTATACCTTCATTTGCAGTAGGAAGAACACAAGAAATCTTATATGAATTAAACAATTTAAAAGATGCAAATGATAGTGAAGAATTTAGAAAAAAATATCAAACTTTAATGAAAGTGCCTGTATATGTAGATAGTCCTTTAGCTATTTCTGCAACAGAAATATTTAAAGAGAATGCAAACCTGTTTGATGATGAAACCCAAGAGCTTATTAAAAGAGGGGACAATCCATTAGAATTTGCAGGACTACAATTTACAAGAACAGCAGATGAATCAAAAGTTCTAAATGAAAAAAATGAATCTTCAATTATTATTTCAGCTAGTGGTATGTGTGAAGTTGGTAGAATTAAACATCATTTAAAACATCACTTGTGGGATCCAAATAGCACAATATTATTCGTAGGCTATCAAGCTCCTGGAACACTAGGAAGAAGAATTGTTGATGGAGAAAAAAGTGTAAAAATATTTGGAGAAGAAATAGCAGTAAATGCAAGAATAGAATATATTGAAGGATATTCAGGTCACGCAGATCAAGAATGGTTAATGAATTTTATCTATTCTTTCATAACAAAACCAAAACACATATTTTTAGTTCATGGAGAGCCTACAGGACAAGAAATATTAAAAAACAAAATTATAGATGAAACAGGTTTAAGTGTTACTATACCAGAATTTGGGCAAACTTACAATTTAGATGAAAACTTAACTATGGAACAAACTATTCAACCTATAGCTCAAAATACATTAGAAAAGAGAGATGTAATATACAAAATTAAAAAATTAAAAGAAGAGTTAAATGATATGGAAACTATTATAAAAGAAGAATATTTAGGTAAGGATAGCAAAAATGAAGATATTAGTTTACTTAAATTACGATTAAACCAAATAGAAGAACAAATTGTGAGGATTGTAGAAAAAAATTAAAGAGGTAAAAAATAAATGAAAAACAAATATAATAATGATGCTATAATTGGAGGAAAAAACATAACTGCAAGTTATACACAAAGAGGAGAACTTTTAAGAGTTATGTACCCAAGCCCTGATTTTAAAAGTTGGATAGATGAATTTACAACAGGGGTAAAAATAAATGACTCTGGAATTATATATTTACAAGAAGATATTAATAATCAATATAATCAATATTATACAGAAGATACTAATATTCTAAATACAGAAATAATAAACACATATTTTAATTTAAAAATAAAACAAACAGATTTTGCGTTGTTAAAAAAGGATGTTTTAGTAAAAAAATATGAATTTGAAAATAATAGTAATATTGATTTAAATGTTAATTTTTTAATTCATATAAAACTATTATCAGATTATAACAATATGATAGGAAGTGAAATAAAAAATAATGCATTAATACAATATTGTCACGACTATACTATGTATACATTTTCAAATATTCCATTTTTAAGTTATCAACTAAATGATACTAAAGAAAACATATCAAGTGGAATAATTTCAGACAAAGACTATATAGGAATGTCGCCAGACTCTAGTATTAGTTACAATATTGGAAATTTAAAACCAGGAAACAAAAAAGAATTAGTAGTATATTTATACTTTAAAAATAATCAAGAATATATAACAGAAGAAAATATAAGCAAAGAATTAACTGAAATAAAAAAATTAGATGTAAAAAAAGAAGAACAAAATGTAGAAAAATACTGGAAAAAATATATTAAAGATCATTTAAACATTGAATTAAAGCCAGAAAATAATACAATAAATGCAAAATTTAATCAAATTTATAAAAGAAGTATATTACTATTTCCTTTACTTTTAAATCAAGAAACAGGTGGAATATGTGCAACAGTAGAGGTAGATGAGGCTATGACTAAATGTGGTAGATATAGTTATTGTTGGCCTAGAGATGCAGTATTTATAACTAGAGCATTAGATAATATAAAAATGAAAAAAGAAACAGACAAGTTTTATAAAATATTTTGCAAAGATACGCAAAGCAAAAACGGAATGTGGGAACAGAGATTTTATACAGATAAAAGATTAGCACCTTGCTGGGGATACCAAATAGATGAAACAGCAAGTGTAATATATGGATTATACGAACATTATAAAGCTATAAAAGACACTAAATTTTTAAAAGACACATATAAAATGTGTGAAAAAGCAGCTAAATTTTTATGTATTTATATGGACAATATATTAGGAATAAAAGATAAAACAGATATAGTAAAAAATGAAATTGAAGCTACATACCATACAGAAAATAGAAATAAACTCCCACTAAGCTACGATTTATGGGAAGAAAATGAAGGGGTACATTTATATTCATTAGCTTGTATTTATGCTGCTTTTCAATCTATAATAGAAATACAAAATATACTAAAACCAGAATATGAAGCTAATAATAGATTAAAAGTAGAAGCTATGAATAAATTAGAAAATACTATAAAAAAATATCAACAAGAAATAAAAAATTATATATTAGAAAATTTATATAATGAAAATACTAAAACATTTATAAGAAATTTAAAAGATGAAAAAACTGATATAAGTCTTCTTGGAATTATAACTCCTTTTAAATTATTTTCTCCAAAAGACAAAAAGATACAAAACACAATAGAAAAAATAAACATGACATTAAGAACATATACAGGAGGATATTTAAGATATGAGGGAGATAATTATTGTGGAGGGAAAAACCCTTGGACAATAGCAACATTATGGATGGCTATGTATTATAAGCAAGCAGGAGAAGATAAAAAAGCAAAAGAATGTATAGAATTTATAATAAAAACTGCAAATAAACATGGATTTATAGCAGAACAAGTAGATAACCAAACAATGCGGACCAGCTTGGGTAAATGGATTGGCTTGGGCACATGCAATGTTTATTTGCTTATATAATTAAAAAGGAGATATTATGACTAAGACAAAAACAGTATTTGTATGCAGTAGTTGTGGATACGAATCACCAAAATGGCTAGGAAAATGTCCAGGATGTAATGAATGGAATAGCTTTTATGAAGAAAAATTAATAAAAAATACAAATACTTTAACAGATAAAAAAAGTAAAACTATAACTCCTAAACTATTAAAAGAAGTAATAGGAAAAGATGCAATACGTATACATACAGGTATAGGAGAACTAGACAGAGTATTAGGAGGCGGTTTAGTAAAAGGTTCGCTTGTATTAGTAGGTGGAGAACCGGGAATAGGAAAATCTACTTTAATATTACAACTTTGTAATAAGATGCAAGGTGAAGGAAAAGTTTTATATATTTCAGGAGAAGAATCTGCTGAACAAATAAAATTAAGAGCAGATAGGCTAAAAATTGAAAATGAAGACATTTTATTTTTAGGAGAAACTAATATAGATATTATTGAAAATGCTATTTTAGAAATAAAACCTAAACTGGTAATAATTGATTCTATACAAACAATGTATTCAGATGAAATATCTTCAGCAGCGGGAACAGTAAGTCAAGTTAGAGAAATTACTGCAAGAATTATGCATATATGTAAAAGTAATGAAATTACTACTATAATAATTGGACATGTTACGAAAGAAGGAAATATAGCAGGTCCCAGAGTATTAGAACATATGGTAGATACTGTTTTATATTTAGAAGGAGAAAGATATTTTTCTTATAGAATTTTACGTGGAGTAAAAAATCGTTTTGGATCTACAAATGAGATTGGTATGTTTGAAATGCAAAATGAAGGCATGGTAGAAATTACAAATCCATCTTCTGTGCTCATTTCAGAAAGAGAAGACAATCCATCTGGATCAGTTATAGTAGCAAGTATGGAAGGTACAAGGCCACTTCTTATAGAGCTTCAAGCATTAACTAGTCCAACAGTTTTTGGACTGCCAAGAAGAGCTGCCAACGGTTTTGACTATAATAAACTTACTTTACTAGTTGCTGTTTTAGAAAAAAAAGCAGGATTAACACTGGGAACACAAGACATTTATTTAAATGTAGTAAGTGGAATTAAAATAAATGAACCAGCTGTAGACTTAGGAATTATTTTAGTTTGTGCTTCAAGCTTTAAAAATATAAGTATTGATAAAAAAACAGTTATTATTGGAGAAGTAGGATTAACAGGAGAAGTTAGAGCTGTTAATATGATTGAAAAAAGATTAAAAGAAGCTGAAAAATTAGGATTTAAAACTTGCATTATACCAGAAAGTAACAAAAAACTATTGAAAGAAAGTTTTAAATTAGATATAATAGGGGTTAGAAATGTTAATGATGCAATGAAAGTGGTTGGACTTAAATAATGCAACATTCTTTTTAAAAACAACATTTGGAGGGAATGATAAAAATGGCTTTAAAAAAAGAGGAGGCAGTTATTACAGAAGTACTAAAATTAATTGCACCCGGAACGCCTATTCGTGATGGATTAGAAAATATTTTAAAAGCAAAAACGGGAGCTTTAATTGTAATAGGAGATACTAAAGAAGTATTAGAATTAGTTGATGGAGGGTTTGAACTAAATGTTGAATATAGTTCTTCTAGACTATATGAGCTTGCTAAAATGGACGGAGCTATAGTGCTTAGTAGTGATTTAAAAAGAATTCTTTATGCAAATACTCAAATAATTCCTTCTTCTAGCATTATTACAACAGAAACTGGCACAAGACATCGCACTGCAGAACGTACAGCCAAACAAACTGGTGCTTTAGTTATAAGCATTTCTCAAAGAAGAGGAATAATTACCATATTTAAAGGTAATAACAGATATATTTTAGAAGATACTGAAAAAGTAATTTCAAAAGCAAATCAAGCTTTACAAACGGTTGAGAAATACAAAAAAGTATTTGATAATAAATTAAGTTTATTAAATGAATATGAATTTAATGATATTGTAACTTTAGAAAACGTTATAAATGCAATACAAAGAGCAGAAATGGTAATGAAAATAGTAGAAGAAGTTCAAAAGTCAATATATGAACTAGGAGAAGAAGGAAGACTTCTTGAAATGCAGTTAGAAGAATTAATAGGAGATTTAGAAAAAGAAGAATTATTAATTATTAAAGACTATATTGCACCAAGTAAAAAAAGAACAGTAGAAAAAGTATTAGAGGAAATAAAATTGTTAAGTTATGAAGATCTAATGATTAACGAAAAACTAGCAGAAGCATTAGGCTATGAAGATTTTGACAATTACGATGAAGTTGCTGTATATACTAGAGGATATAGAGTACTAAATAAAATACCTAGAATGCCAAGCAACATAGTAGATAATTTAGTAAAAGCTTTTAAATCTTTTCAACATATTTTAGATGCAGACCTACAACAATTAGATGATGTAGATGGTATTGGAGAAGTTAGAGCTAAAACCATAAGAAGTTCACTAAAACGTATGCAAGAACAATTTGTATTTGACAACTTAATATTATAAATAAAAAGGAGAAAATAAAATGTTAAAAAAAATAATTTTAATAATATTAATTATTGCGGTAATTTTAGGAATCGCATTTGTAGTATATGGATTTTATAAAAAAGAAACAACTAATATTCCTAATCCTATTGCAACAATAGAAGTAGAAGAATATGGAAATATTAAAATAGAATTATATCCAGATAAAGCACCTAATACAGTAGCTAATTTTATTAGATTAGCAAATCGTGGGTTTTATAATGGACTAACTTTTCATAGAACCATGCCAGATTTTGTAATTCAAGGTGGAGATAAAAATGGAGATGGTTCTGGATCTCCAAGCTTAAGTGATATTATAGATGGTGTAGAAACTAATGAAGAATATAATATTCCTGGAGAATTTATTGCTAATGGATATACTAAAAATACCTTAAAGCATACTAAAGGTGTTATTTCAATGGCAAGAAAAGATTATAGTCAAATAAGCTCATTAACTGAATATGGTTATAATTCAGCTGGCTCTCAATTTTTTATTATGACAGAAGATACTACTTCTTTAGATGGTTTATATGCAGCATTTGGACAAGTAATTGAAGGAATGGATGTAGTGGAAAAAATTTCTAAAACAGAAGTATATTATAGAAGTTCTGAACTAGAAGAAGAAGAAAAAGCACCAACAGATGAAGAAGGAAATACTATTGAATCAGATACTCCAAAAACACCACCAGTTATAAAAAGTATAACTGTAGAGACTTATGGAGTAGACTATGGAATTCCAAAAACAGTAGAGGTATTTGATTATAATACTTGGCTAATGCAACAATACGGGGGATTAACAAGCAATTAATATATAAATACCATAAATTACTATTGAAAAAAACTTGAAAATGTGTTACAAATTTAATATAAAAGAAAGGATGAGATGAAAATGGCAAAAAATACAAAACAAAAAAAAGATATAGGAAAAATAGCAACAAAAATAATGGTAATAGTTTTAATTGCTATGATGTTATTATCAGTGGCAG
>CALXQH010000047.1 GCA_944390525.1 uncultured Clostridia bacterium
TAGTAAAATCAGAAGAACAAAAAAGTTTTTTAAATACTACTGTAGGAAAAGTAGTAAATACAGCTATTGATTTAGGATTAAGATGGATTTTACCAGATTTTTTAGAAAATCAAATTATAGATATAAAAAACAGTTTAATAACTGGAGGATTAAAGGAAGGAATAAATACAACCATTGAAGCTGGTATTGAATTAGGAAAAAGTGTAACGGGAATTTTTACAGGAAAATTTGAAAATATTTCTCAAGCACAAAATGCAATAAAAAATGGAGGAATTATTGATGGGATTTCTGATTCTATAGATAGTGCGTTAAATTATACAATTAAAAAAGGATTAATTCCAGGTGAGATTGCTAATTTAATTAGAAAAGGAAAGAATGTAATATTAGACAATGTAAGTAGTAATATAGAAACAGAATTTGTAAATCAATTAAATAATATAGAAAAGATCGGAAAATATGAAAATAATTGGAGAGAATATTATAAAGAGCAAGATTTTGAAGGTATGGAAAAAGAATATAATAAAATAAAAGATAAATTAAAACAAACATTACCACTAGAAACTATCCTAAAACAAGCTAGAGAAATTGAAAATTTACATTTAATTATAAAAAATAATGGGAATAAATTTAATTTAACAAAAGAGCAAGAAGAATTAGCAGGACTATTAATAAATTAATCTTAAAAGCAGGAAAATGCTTAATTTTTCTTGCTTTTTTATCTGTTTTTACTTGCATAATTTTAGCTATTTTAGTATAATAAAAAAGTAAAAATTATAAGTATTTTTACATAAACGGAAAGAGAGGAAAATAATAATGGAAGCAAATGACGGAAAAATAATAGAACGAGACATTGAAAAAGAAATGCGTACAGCTTACATAGATTATGCCATGAGTGTTATAGTATCAAGAGCTCTTCCAGATGTAAGAGATGGGCTAAAACCGGTACATAGAAGAATTTTATATTCTATGTATGAAGACGGAATTACGTCAGACAAGCCATATAGAAAATGTGCAAATACAGTAGGGTCTGTTTTAGGTAGATATCACCCACATGGAGATTCTTCTGTATATGATGCTATGGTAAGATTAGCACAAGATTTTACTCAAAGATATACATTAATTGACGGACATGGTAACTTCGGATCAATAGACGGAGATGGCGCAGCAGCTATGAGATATACTGAAGCAAGAATGGCAAAAATTGCCGAAACAATGCTTACTGATATTGAGAAAAATACAGTAGATTTTATGCCAAACTATGATGATCGCTTGCAGGAACCAACTGTACTTCCTTCAAAGCTACCAGCTTTATTGATAAATGGATCTTCAGGAATTGCTGTAGGTATGGCAACAAATATTCCGCCACATAACTTATCAGAAGTAATAGATGGAATTATAAAAATTATAGATGAAGATAATGTGACAGATGAAAGTTTAATGGAAGTAATAAAAGGACCAGATTTTCCAACAGAAGGGCTTATACTAGGATTAGAAGGAATCAAACAAGCATATACAACTGGTAGAGGTAAAATTATAGTTCGTGGTGAAAGTGAAATTGAAGAAATGAGTAATAATAAACAAAGAATTATTATAAATTCACTTCCATACCAAGTAAATAAGGCAAAATTAATTGAAAATATGGCTGAATTAGTTAAAGACAAAAAAATTGAAGGCATTTCAGAAATCAGAGATGAATCAGATAGAAATTCAAAAGTAAGAATTGTGGTTGAACTAAAAAGAGATGTAAATGCTCAAGTTGTATTAAATCAACTATATAAACATACTCAATTACAAGATACATTTGGTGTTATAATGATTGCATTAGTTAATGGAGAACCTAAAGTTTTAACATTAAGACAATGTTTAGACTATTATATAGACCATAGAAAAGTAGTAATATTTCGCAGAACACAATTTGAATTAGATAAAGCTTTAGCTAGAGCTCATATTTTAGAAGGTTTAAAAATAGCATTAGATAATATTGATGAGGTAATTAATATTATACGTAGTTCATATGACGATCCTAAAGAAAGATTAATGGAAAGATTTAATTTATCAGATATACAAGCACAATCTATACTAGATATGAGATTAAAGACTTTATCAGGATTACAAAGGGAAAAAATTGACGAAGAATATGATGAATTAATGAAATTAATAGAACATTTAAAAGATATTTTGTCAAGTGAAAGATTAGTTTATGATATTATTAAAGAAGAATTATTAGAAATAAAACAAAAATATGGAGATGAAAGAAAAACTAAAATTGTAGCCTCTGAAGGAGAAATAAATATAGAAGATTTAGTAAAAGAAGAACAAACTGTAATTACATTAACACATTTTGGATATATAAAGAGAATGCCTATAGATACATATAAAAGCCAAAAACGTGGAGGAAAGGGAATTACAGGACTAGCTACAAGAGAAGATGATTTTGTTAAACAAATATTTACAGCTTCTACACATGATACTATATTGTTCTTCAGCAATAAAGGAAAGCTATATAGATTAAGAGGATATGAAATTCCAGAGGCTGGTAGAACAGCAAAAGGTACAGCTATAGTTAATTTATTAAGATTAGATCCAGGAGAAAAAGTTTCTGCTATTATTCCTATTAGCAATTTTGCAGATGGAAAATATTTACTAATGGGAACAAAAGCAGGATTTATAAAAAAGACACCTTTAAATGAATTTGACTCTAGTAGAAAAACAGGGCTTTTATCTATTACCTTAAGGGAAGATGATGAATTAATTGACGTTAGATTAACAGATGGACAAGATAATGTTGTTCTTGTTACTAGTCAAGGATCTTGCATTACATTTAGTGAAAAAGATGTAAGGCCTATGGGAAGAACTGCTCAAGGAGTTATAGGTATTCGCTTATCTCATGACGATTTTGTTATTGGAATGGAATCCATAATAGAAGGCAATAAAAATGCAACATTACTTGCAATTACTGAAAATGGATTTGGAAAAAGAACAGAATTAGAAGAATATAGGATACAAACAAGAGGTGGAAAAGGTGTTACCACATATAAAATAACACCAAAAACAGGAAATATAGTTGGTATACGTGTAACTACTGATAATGAAGATGTAATGTTAATTACTGATACAGGAACAATAATTAGATTAAAAGTAAAAGATATTAGTATTTTAGGAAGATCAACACAAGGTGTAACCTTAATGAGAACAAACGAAGGCAAAGTAGTTAGTATTGAAACTATAAATCCAGACGAAGATTAATAAAAAACCACGATTTAATTCGTGGTTTTTTTATTAATAAAACGAATATCTTCGCCAAAGAAATAAAAAGAGTTATAATTTCCTATAATTCTAGAAATAATTCTTTCATCATATGTTCTTAATAAATCTTGAAGACTTAAGTTAGTAGAAATAATTGTTTTAGCAGATTTATTAAAATTTAAAAGTCTGCTATTAATAATATTAAACAACTCTATTAATTTTATATTATTAATACCTTCTGTCCCTAAATCATCTATAATTAATAAATCAACATTTAGTAAATAATCATATATATCTTTAGAAACATCTTCCTTACCAAAACGATAGTTAATAATGGTATCTAACATGACAGAAGCGGTTTGATATAGTATAGTTTTTTCTTTTTTTATTAATTCATTTGCTATACAACTAGATAAAAAAGTTTTTCCTAATCCTGTTTTTCCGCAAAATAATAAGTTTTTTTCATTAATATCATCAAAATTTTCAATAAAATTATTACAAGCTTTTAAAATTAATTTAATATTTTCTCTAGGTGAAATATCTGATTGATATTTTTCTTTATTAACTTCATTAGAATAAAAATTTAAATTAAAATTTTCAAAATTTTGTGTTTTTAAATTATTCATATTTGACTTATTATATTCAATATCGTAAATTTTTTGCTTTAGACAGTTACACATCTCTTTAGTAGTACCATTCAAAATGTAACCAGTATCCTTACATTTTGAACACTCATAAATAGGATAAAAATTTTCTTTAATAGAACTTAATATTTTTTGTTTTTTATTTTTTAAATAACAAATATCTGAATTTAATTTTTCTAATATTTTTTTGTCATTATTTTTTACTAATTCTTTCATTGAAGACAAAGCTAAAGTACTTAACTGTTTATCTATTTCAGTAAGTTCAGGAAATTTCTCATATATTTTTGTTTTTTCCTTTTGAGCTATTTCCTCAGCTTTTCTCCTTTTTTTGTCATATTCAATTAAAAGTGTTTTTAAAGTAGAGTTATTCAAAATAACCTCCTAATAAATTATTTTTTTTGGTTAGCATATAAACTATTTAAATTATCATAGTTTCTTTGACTATAATTTTGATAATTTGTAGTTTTTTCCAGTTGTTTTATATCTTTATTTTTTTGTTTTATATCTAATAAAAATTTTTGTATTTGATCAATAGTTTTAAATCCACGATCATACCAATCTGTTAATAATTTATCTATATAGTCAAAACTAGGATTTACTTTTGATGTAGTTCGTTTTAAAGCAATTTCTATAATATCAAAATTAAAATTAAAATCAATAATCCATTTTTCTACATAACTATATTCATATTGAGACAATTGCCTTGACAATCCTAATTTTTTAATAATCATATTGGCAATTTTATTTATTTGCTCATGTTTTTCATAGTATAAATCTAAATCATTATAAGATTTAATAGAATTTTTAGCCCAAGCATCAGCAACAGTTTGAACATAATTTTTATGTAAGGCGGATTTATCAAAACAATAAGCAAATAAAGCAATCATAACTTCATCATCAAAACCGTATTTTTTAAACCATAATTCAATGTCGGGATACCAAGCTGTTGGCATTAAGCCAGAGAAAAATCTGTTATTTATACATTCTATAGTTTTGGCTCGTTTTTGACTTTCTGTTGATTTTTGAATTTGTTCGGCTGATAAAGCAACTTTAGGCTTATACAGATTATACAACTCTATTTCTTGTAAATTATTAAATACATAACCAGTATTTTTTTTTATAATAACATTTTGGTCTTCCCAATATTTTATTGCATCTTGGACTATTTTTAAAGAAAGCCCTAATTTTTTACATAAATCATTTAATTTAATATCTTTGTCATATTTAGAAAGAAACAAAACGTATAAATATACTTTAATAAAATCTCCATTTGCTTCAGGTAAATATTCTGTAAAAAATATGTCTGGTATATTAGTATTTGAGAACAAAGGTAATAAATCATTTTGCTCTAATTTCATAAGTAAATTCCTCCAATATTATCTTTTGTCAAATTATATCATTTTTAAACAGAATTTACAATAAACTTAGAGATAAATTAAACAATTTATTTAGAATAAAAATATAATTTATTATTTTTTATATATTTAAATAAATATATAAAAATATTTAAAATATTTTCATGATTAAAACCAATTATACTAAATAAAAAAATAGGAAAACAAAAAATTATAAAAATAAATATTTTAATATTATTATTTTTAAAAAATAAATTAATTAATAAAAAAACAAATAAATCCCAAATAATATTTAAAATTAAACTTGAATATTCAATTATCCCAAATAATTTATTTTTAAAATTATAATTTTGTGGAAAAATAAATTTCATAATATCCTCCAAATAAAACAAAAAGACAAAGTCAAAAAGAAAAATAGAAAAGAAAAAATATAAATAAAAATATAAAAATATAAAATATAAAATAAATAAATATAAAGAAAGAATAAAAAAACCTTCGGATAACACTAATATATTAAATTAAATGAAAAAATATAAAATATAAAAATAAGTATACATAAAATAAAGAAAACAATAAAAATATTTAAAATGTAAAACAATAAAAACATTTAGACAAAAACAAATAAAAATTTAATTATTTATTTTTAATAAATTATTTCCAATATTTAAATTATTTGAAATATCTGTTGAAATTCC
>CALXQH010000048.1 GCA_944390525.1 uncultured Clostridia bacterium
TGATAAAGAATGTGAACTAAATATTTTATTTCCAACAAAAAAATTAATAGTTAACAATATACTGAATAACAATTCTATAGTAACAAAACTTTGCTATAATAATTTTAGTTTCTTATTAACTGGAGATATAGAAGCATTAGCAGAACAAGAAATAATAAAAAAATATGATAACACAAATATATTAAAAGCAGCTGTTTTAAAAGTTGCTCATCATGGTTCAAAAACCTCTTCAATACAAGAATTTTTAAATATGGTAAGCCCTAAAATTGCCTTAATAGGAGTAGGAGAAAAAAATACATTTGGACATCCTAGTCAAGAAGTATTAGAAAGATTAACTAATATGCGGAACTAAAATTTATAGAACCGATAAAAATGGAGAAATTGTTTTAACAGTAAATAAAAAAGGTGAATATTGGATTAATAATTGAAGCACTATAATACTTGACTTTCAAAAAATAAAGTGATAGAATAGATTAGTTCGCTTAAAGTATATTAGAAAAGAGGGGTATTATGGAAAAAGAAAATATATTAGGAACAGAAAAAATAGGAAAGTTAGTTAGAAAATTTTCTATTCCTTGTATTATTTCACTAGTTGTTAATTCTTTATACAATATTGTTGACCAAATATTTATAGGGCAAGGAGTAGGTTATTTAGGCAATGGTGCTACTAATGTAGTATTTCCAATAACTATTATAGGACTTGCTTTTGCTTTAATGTTTGGAGATGGAGCTTCTGCTTATTTAAGTTTAAAATTAGGAGAAAAGAAAAAAGAAGAAGCAGCAAAAGGTGTTGGCAATGGTATAGCTATGTCTATTATTATTTCTATTCTATTTTGTGCAATTACACTTATCTTTTTTCCACAATTATTAAATATATTTGGATGTACTGATGCTTTAAAAGAATATGCTATTGGCTATGGAAGTATTATTGCAATTGGTTTACCTTTTTCAATGATAGGTACTACTTTAAATTCTATTATTAGAGCAGATGGAAGCCCTAAATTTGCAATGTTATCTATGGTAACAGGTGCAATTTTAAATATTATATTAGATCCAATTTTTATTTTTATATTTAATATGGGAGTGGAAGGTGCTGCAATAGCTACAATATTTAGTCAATTTTTTACGTTTATATTAAATGTTTTTTATACAAGAAAGTTAAAGACAATTAAGCTTACTAAAGAAAGTTTAAAATTAAAAGCATCAGTTACAAGAAAAGTAGCAGCATTAGGTATTAGCAGCTTTATTACACAAATGACATTTGTTATTTTGATTTCAGTTGAAAACAATTTACTTGGAAAATATGGTGTATATTCTAAATATGGATCTGAAATACCTATTACAGTAGTAGGTATAGTTATGAAAGTAAACCAAATTTTAAGCAGTATTATTTTAGGTATAGCAGTTGGAGCACAACCAATTTTTGGATATAACTATGGTGCAAGAAAGTTTGGTAGAGTAAATAAAACTTTAAAAGTAGTATTAAGTTTAAGTGTTTTTATTAGTACAATTGCTTTTATTTTATTCCAAACAATACCAGATAAATTAATTTCTATTTTTGGTAGTGGAGACTCTAACTATATGGAATTTGCATGTTTAACTTTTAGAATATATTTATTATTGTGCATTTGTAATGGTGTTCAAATACCAGCAGGAATTTTCTTTCAATCAATTGGAAAAAGTAGTAGAAGTGCAATATTATCTTTATCTAGGCAAATTGCATTATTAATTCCAGCTATGTTTATATTAAGTAGTATTTTTGGTTTAATGGGAGTATTATATGCAGGACCTGTAGCAGATGGAATTGCATTTATTCTTGCATCTATTTTATTAATTTTTGAAGTAAAGAGTTTAAAGAAAACAAACTATAAAAGTGAAGCTTTATTATTTAGTAATGATATAAATGAAGAACAAAAAAATCACATTGTTATTACTATTTCTCGAGAATATGGATCTGGAGGAAGATATATAGGAAAACTTGTTGCAGAAAAATTAGGCATACAATTTTATGATAAAGAATTAATTCATAAAGTTGCAAAAGAAACTGGATTATCAGAAGAATTTATTGAAAGCAATGAACAAAAAAGAGCTTTAGTAGATAATTTTAATAACGGATATTATGCAGGAAAGAGTAATGCAGATGAATTATATGTTCAAGAATCAAATATTATTAAAAAAATTGCTAAAAATGAATCTTGTGTAATTATTGGAAGATGTGCAGACTTTATTTTAAAAGATAGAAAAGAAGTTATAAAAGTATTTATTTATAATGATATGGAAAGTAAAATAAAAAGAGCTACTAAATATTACCAAATGAGCAAAGAAAATGCAGAAAAGCAAATAAAGCAAATTAATAAATTAAGAGCAAATCATTATAAATATTATACAGAGCGAAATTGGAATGATCACTCTAATTATGATATTTGTATTAACAGCGATATATTAGGTGTAGAAAAGTCTGCAGATGTTATTTGTGATTTTGTAAAATTAAAAGATTTAATAACCAAATAAAAAAAATTTTATTTTTTCTGGATGATATTTTTCATCCAGAAATTTTTTGCTTTTTTAAAAAAATTATTTTAAAAATTGGAAAAATAAAAAACAAAAAAAGATACATAATAATAATGAAAAAATAGTTCCATTAAACTGTTTTTTTGATCAAAAATTTATATTTAATGGAGAAAGGAAAAAAATGAAAAAGATTTTATATGTTTTAACAGCATTTGTATTACTTACCATGATTGTCTTTTTTACCTCTAATAACGTAATGGCATCTACTCCTTTAGGAACTGTAGAAGTACAAGTGAGTAAAGAAAAAATTACTCCCGGAGCAGAAGTAATACTTACAGTTAATTTTGGAACAGATTTAGGTGCTTATACTATAAGTGCTGATTATGATAATGCTATTTTTGAATATGTTTCAGCAGAAGGAGGAACTCCAAATAATGATGGTTCAAATGTAAAACTTGTATTTTATGATTCATCAGGAGGAAGCAATACAAGAAATAGTGCTACAATTACTTTTAAAGCAAAAGAATCAATAGTTACTTCTAATCCAACTAATTTTGCTATTACTTTAGAAGGTATGGCAAACGGGGATGCATCAGTTAATTATGATGATATTTTGGTTCCAATTGAAAAAGACGTATTAGTAGAACCAAACTATGTGGACTATGCTTTAAGGTTAGAATATGATGGAAAAATAGAAGCTGATGTACAAAAAGAAATGAATTTAATTACAGAATCAAGTATGGGAAAAAACTATGATCATGTTAGAATGATAGCAGAAGTAACAGCAAAGCCATCAGATGATGCTACAGTTAGATTACTTGCCAAAAATGAACAAGACTTAGAGTTAGATTTAATACAAAATGGTTGGGGAGAAGTTGATGAATATGCACTTGGCGGAAAAGATGTAAAACAAGAATTACTTTTAAAAGGTGAATTTAGTCAAGCCGGTAATTATACAGTTAATATCAAAATTATTGACAGAGATAGTTCAGATGCCATAGTTGTACAAAAAAGTTTTTCATTTGAAGTAAATGATAAGTCAGTTACTAATGAAACTCCAAATACTCCGACAGAAGGTGAAACAAGTAATACAACACAAAATACAACTGAGGAAATGCCAGACACATTACCTAAAACAGGTTATACTCAATATGCACTTATTTTATTAATAATAGGTATTTTAGCAGTTGGATATATTTTTACAATTAGAAAAAAACATTAGTTTAAAAAGAGACTGTTCTAATATTATAGAGCAGTTCTCTATACATAAAATAATAAAAAATTTTAATGATAGAAAAGGATATTATAAAAAGGCAAATATGAAAAAAATTTTGGGTAAAATATTACTATCTTTTATAATAGGTATTGTAATTTATGTAGGAATAGAAATATATCAAGAACAAAAAATAAAAAATGTACAAATTAGTAAAAATAATAATATAAATTTAGATATAATAGAAAAAGAAGAAGAAAAAATTAAAAAAATAGATTTAAACTTAGTAGAAAAAAAATACAAAGGTTATACAGTAGATGCTAAATTGCAAATTCATAAATTAGATATTGATACTTATGTATTAAAAGAATATAGCAAAGAGGCAATGGAAATTTGTGTAGCAAAATATTATGGACCTTCTCCAAATGAAGTGGGGAATTATTGTATTGCAGGACATAATTACATTACCAAAAACATGTTTAGTCAATTAAGAAAATTAGAAATAGGAGATGAAATTATATTAACAGATAATTATAATGGTACAGTATATTATACTGTATACGATAAATACAAAGTAAATCCAGAAGAAACAGAAGTACTTTCCCAAGATACCAATCAAAATATAGAATTAACTTTAATTACTTGTAGTGATTATTCTAATAAAAGAATTATTATTAAAGCAAGAGCAGAGGAAATGTCTTTATAAAATATTATAGAAAGGAATTGTATGAAAAGAAAATTTATATTATTAGGAATTATAATTTTTGCAATTATATTTATTATTATTTTATTTACAATGTTTTCAAAAGATACAGCAGAAGAAGGAATGAAATTATCTGACGATTTTCCAGATAGTTATAAACCTTATATAGATGAATTAAAAAAACGATACCCTAATTGGGAATTTAAAGCTCTTTATACAAATTTAAATTGGAAATATGTAATTGATCAAGAAAATATTTATGGAAAAAATTTAGTTCCAAAATCTTATTCTGATAGTTGGAAAAATACAACGCCAGGTCAGTATAATGTAGAAATAGATGCAGGATGGGTAGATTCATCTAGAGCAGCTGTAGAATATGCCATGGATCCTAGAAATTTTTTAAATTATGTAAGAATATTTCAATTTGAAGAACTTTCTTATAACTCATCTAATAATTCAACTTCTAACATAGAAAAAATTTTATATGGTACAGAATTTTATAATAAAATAGTAGAATATAAGACTTCAAGTGGAAGTAATATTGTAATGACAGAAAAATATTCTGATTTAATTTTAAAAGCTGCAAAAACTTCTTTAGTAAGTGAGTATCATTTAGCCTCTCGTATTAAACAAGAAGTAGGACCGTTTTTGTCTCATGCTTCTATTAGCGGAACTGTTTCCGGATTTGAAGGATTATACAATTTTTATAATATTGGAGCAACTAGTTCTTCTGAACCAATGGGTGCAATAAAAAATGGACTTCAGTACGCTAAAGATGGAAAAGGAGCTAGTTCTTCTATAAAAACTAAATATTTAATACCATGGAATACTAAAGAAAGAGCTATTACAGGTGGAGGAATTTTTATAGGTTCTAGTTATATAAATTTAGGACAAAATACTATATATTTGCAAAAATTCCACGTTAGTGATAAGAGTGGAGGAGAATTGTTTTGGCATCAATATATGACAAATGTATTAGCTCCATATAGTGAGTCAAAATTAATTTATAATGGATATGCAAATAGTAATATATTAAACTCTAATATTTCTTTTATTATACCAATATATAATAATATGCCAGAACTTCCTTGCATAAGTCCTGCAATTTCAAATACAGACTACACTACAGACAATACAAAAGTATATGCTAATGTTACAACTACTTTAAACGTTAGAAGTGGACCTCGGAACTTCTTATGAAGTAATTACATCTGTTACAAAAGATGAAGTAATGACAAGAATAGCTAAAGGAAAACAAACCGGAGAACTATGGGATAGAGTAAAATTAGAAAACGGAATTGTAGGATATGTTTTTCAAAATTATTTAGAAGTTGTTACAGAAACACAAGTAGAACAAATTAATTTGTCTTTAGAAAATACGACTATTCAAAAAAATGAAAGTGTTTTATTAAAAGTAGAAATTTTACCAAAAGAAGCTAACAATCAAAAATTAACATATACTTCTAGCAATCCACAAATAGTAAGTGTAGATAGTACTGGGAAATTATTAGGTATTAGTTCAGGAACGGCAATTATTACTGCTAAATCTAAAAATGGGGTAACCGGAACATTAAATGTAAATGTTTATAGTAAAGTAGAGGGTTTACAATTAAGAGAAGAAAAATTAACCTTACAAATAGGAGAAAAATATAATATAATACCAATTATATTACCGGAAGATGCAAATAATCAAAAAGTAAATTATACTTCAGAAAATGATAATATAGTAAGTGTTGATTCTAGTGGAGTAATAACAGCAAATGAAGCAGGAAATACAAATGTTAAGGTAATAACTCAAGAAGGAAATTTTGAAAAACAAATTGATATAACTGTTATACAGAAAATACCAGAAGGAGCTATTATTTTTGAAGAAAATATTAATATTAACGGAGATGAAATTACAGGAATTCAACCCAATACCACTGTGAAAGAATTTTTAGAGAAAATTACTACTAAATATACAATAGAGATAGAAAACTATTTAGGGAAAAAATTAACAGAAAATGATTTTTTAGGAACAGGTTGCAAAGTTAAATTTTTAGAGCAAAATCAGTTAATAATGGAATTTAATATTATTTTATATGGAGATGTTAATGGCGATGGGAAAATTAACAGTGTAGATTTATTAGTACTACAAAGACATATTCTAGAAATAAAAACTTTTTCTGGCGTTTTTCTAAAAGCAGGAAACACAGATAAATCAGGGAAAAGGCCATCTTCTGTTGATTTATTAAAAATTCAAAGACACATTTTAGGATTAAAATTAATAGAACAAACTTAAAAGCTAAGTAATAAGAATTTCTTAAAAACTTAAATTAAGGAGGAAAAATATTGAATTTAAAACTACTACAAAAAATAATTTGTTTAACAACTATAATACTTTTGCTTTTTATTATTTTTAATAATTTTGTTAATGCAGTTGAAGAACCTAAAATAATTTTAGAAGTAGATAATGAAAATCCTAAACAAGGCGAACTAATAACTTTGACAATTTATGCAAAAAATTTATCTGTTGCAGCGGGAACTTTGTGGATTTATTTTAATACAAATAATTTAGAATTAGTAGAAAAACCGGATAATTCTAATATGGTAAATAATTCTATTATATATACATGGTTTAGTGAAAATGGGAAAAATGAAAACGGTGAGTTTATTATCAATAAATTTATATTTAAAGCAAAAAATGATGGAATTAATTTATTTACAATTCAAACAGAATTATATAATGAACAAGGGGAGCAAATAAAAACAAATATACAACCAGTAGAAATAACAATAGGGGAAATTAATACACAAATACAAACTCCATTACAAGAAATAGAAGAATTACAAAATGATGATGAAAATAATACTAATTTAGCTATTTTAAGATTGAATCAAGAAGGAATTAATCCTATTTTTAACAAAAATATTAAAGAATATTATATTATAGTTCCAGAAGATATTAATAATATAGAAGTAACTGCAGTACCAGAAAATAAAAACAGCAAAGTAAGTATTAAAGGAAATCAAAATTTAAAAAGTGGAGAAAACAATATTAAAATTAAAGTTGAATCAGAAAACGGTAAAAAAAATAGTGAATATCAAATTTATGTAACTAAAACAAATGATATTAATGCATCCAATGCCAATCTAGAAAATTTAGCTATTGAAGGCGTGACTCTACAGCCAGATTATCAAGAACAAGTAACAAACTATACTGCTAATGTAGCAAATGATGTAGATAATTTAAATATTTTAGCAGTTCCACAAAATAAAAATGCAAAAGCTAATATAAGTGGGAATTATAACTTAAAACAAGGAGATAATATAGTAACAGTAACTGTTACAGCAGAAAATGGAAATACCATAAAAAAATATAAAATTAATGTGCATAAAATGAGTGAAGAAGAGCAAAAACAAGAAGGAAAAAATGAAAATATAATAAGTTCAATAAATGAAGCAGAAAACAATAACCTTAATAATATTAATATAGATAATTCAAAAGAAATAAAAGAAAAAGAAGAACAGCAAAAAAAAGTGGAGATAAATAATAATTTATTAAAGATTGGAGGAATTATTTTAGTTTTAATAGCAATAGGAATTATTATAATTATAATAATAAAAAAGAAAAAATAATATAAATTACTAAAACTTGAACAAATTAAATACAAAAATTAATAAAACTTTCAATTTATATAGAAACTTGCAAAAGAGTCAAAAAGTGAGTATAATAAAAATATAAATTAATAAAATGGAAGGATTTAAACAAAAAACATGATATCAAAATATTCAAATCAAAAAAATGAAATAAAAGAAAACGAAATAAAAGAAGCTGCAGAAGAAATAAAAAATGGTAAATTAGTACTGTTTCCAACTGAAACTGTATATGGAATAGGAGCAAATGCTTTAAATGCAGACGCTGTAAAGTCAATATTTGTAGCAAAAGGTAGAGCACAAGATAACCCATTAATTGTACATGTTTCAAGCATAGAAATGTTAAAAAAAATAGTGAAAGAAATAGGTGATATAGAAAAAAAATTAATAGAAACATTTTGGCCAGGGCCACTTACAATTATCTTTAAAAGAAATGAAATATTACCAAATGTAGTAACTGCTAATTTAGATACAGTAGCAGTAAGAATGCCAAATAATATAATTGCTAAAAAGTTAATAGAATATTCAGAACTTCCAATAGCAGCTCCAAGTGCTAATATATCTGGAAGACCAAGCGGAACTAAAGTAGAAGACATTATTGAAGAACTAGATGGAAAAGTTTCATATATTTTAGACGGTGGATTTGTTGATATAGGCTTAGAATCTACAGTTGTTAAAATTGAAGGAGAAAACATTAATATACTAAGACCTGGAAAAATAACAAAGGAGCAATTAGAACAGATTTCAAAACAAGTAAAAATAGATAAAAATGTATTAGGAAAAGTAGAAAAAAATGAAGTAGTTGCATCTCCTGGAATGAAATATAAACATTATGCTCCTAAAACAGAATGTATGATGGTATATAGTGAAAATCAAAATAAAATGATTAATAAAATAAACGAAATAGTTAAACAACAAAAAGCAGAAAATAAAAAAGTTTTAATTTTATGTAGAAACCAAAATTTTGATAAATATATATCAAATTTAAAATGGAATATAGGTAAAACTTTAGAAGATATGGCTAAAAATATATTTACTTTATTAAGAAAAGCAGACAAAGAAAACATAGATTTAATAATTATAGAAGGAGTAGAGAATAAAGGTATAGGTTTAGCTATAACAAATAGATTAATTCGTTCTTGTGCATATAATTATATTGTTTTATAAAATAAAAAACATATGAATAAAATTGTCCAAAAATTCTCATAATAAGATTAATAAAACTGAAAGGATTTAAAATATGAGAAAAATATGGATTATTGTTTTAGCAATTCTATTACTTATAATTGGAATTGTATTTGGTATTTATTTTTATAATAATAATAAAACACAAGATAGTAACACAAATAATAAGCAACTTGCTATATTAAAAACAGAAGATGAAGAACAAAATATAGTATCTACATCTTCAATAGAAGAAAGAACTTCTCCTAATGCTATTATTTTAAAGAAACAATATTTTACAGGTTGTGATCATATAATAAAAACACAAGTAGATATACCTCAAGAGTTGGTAAATAAAACAAAAGAAGAGGTACAAAACTATTTTATAGGGTGGAGTGTAGATGATTTTTCAGATAAAGAAATTACTATTTATCAAGAAAAAGAAGGAATTTGTAACCAACATTATTTAGTTAAAGAACATAACGGAGTTTTAGGAATTTATACATTAGACGAAAATGGAAATGCTACATTAAAAGAGGATACTGAAATTCAAACAAAGTACTTACCAGAGTTTGATTTACAAAGAGTGAAACAAGGAATAGAAGCAATAGGAGATATGGCTTTAAATACAGTACTAGAAGACTTTGAATAAAAAACACTAATCAATTAGATTAGTGTTTTTTATATGATATTTCATTTCTTCTCTATTTTTAAATTTTCTTTTTTTAAATATCCTTGTTTATAAAATGTAATATAATACATAAGAAGAGAAAATAAAGTAGCTGCTAAAGCTAAATAATAAATCCATAAATCAAATTGTGGAAGAGGAGCTACAGAATTTCCAGAAATAGCTGAAATATTATTAAAATGTGCTATTATAAATGAACAAACAATAGCTATATAAAATAAAACTGTTGCAAGCTTGCCAAACCACCTACTAGAAACTACTAATTCTTTACCATAAAGAAAGGAAGCTCCAGCTATCATTGTAGCTTCTTTTAATGCAACAACAATAATAATCCAAAAAGGTATAACTCCTTTAAAAGTAATGGTTAAAAGTACAGCTAATTGAGTAGTTTTATCTGCTAACGGATCAATTAATTTTCCAAAATTACTAATAAAATTAAACTTTCTTGCAATCCATCCATCTAATACATCTGTTAAACCAGAAATAGTTAAAAATATAAAAGATAAAATGTATTGATCTGTAACTATAAAATAAATTATAAAAGGTATTAAAAAGAACCTTGCTACTGTTAATATATTTGGTATATGTCTTGCCATAAATAATCTCCTTATTTTTTTACATTAAATTTCAAACTGTTTTCTTCTAAAGTAACTGAAACAGTATCTCCATTAGATAAAGTTGAGCGTAATATCATATCTGAAAGATTATCTTCTAAATATCTTTGAATAGCTCTTCTTAAAGGCCTTGCACCATATTTTATATCAGTCCCTTTCTCTAGCAAAAATTTTTTAGCATCATTACTAACATTTAAAGAAATATTTTTATCAGCTAATACTTTTTTTGTATCTTTAAGCATTAAATCAACAATTTGTAATAATTGTTCATTATTTAATTGCTCAAATATAACTATCTCATCAACGCGATTTAAAAATTCTGGTCTAAAGGTTTCTCTTAAACTATCCATAATTTTATCTTGATTTATTCTTGATCCACCAAAGCCTATAGAATTAGTATTTTGGTTAGAGCCAGCATTTGAAGTCATAATAATAATTGTATTTTCAAAACTAACAGTATTCCCTTGACTATCTGTTAAACGTCCATCATCTAATACCTGAAGTAAAATATTAAATACATCAGGGTGAGCTTTTTCTATTTCATCTAATAATACTATAGAATATGGGTTACGTTTTACTTTTTCAGTTAATTGACCAGCATCATCATAGCCTATATATCCAGGAGGAGAACCTATTAATTTTGAAGTTGAATGTCCCTCCATATATTCAGACATATCGATACGAATAATAGAATTTTCACTACCAAACATTTCATAAGCTAAAGATTTAGCAAGTTCTGTTTTACCAACACCTGTAGGACCTACAAATATAAATGAAGGTGGCCTTTTAGTACTTTTTAATCCTGCACGATTACGACGAATTGCTCTTGAAACTGATTCAACAGCAGTTTCTTGTCCTATAACTCTATTATGCAAATTGGCTTCCAAATTTAATAATTTTTGAGTTTCTGCTTCAGTAATTTTTTTTACAGGAATTTTAGTCCAACTTTCAATAACTTCAGCAATATCTTGAACAGTTAAATTTTTAAGTTTAATTTTTTCATTTAATTTATCTATTTGCTCTATTAAACTACATTCTTTGGCTTTTAACTCAGCAGCTTTTTTGTAATCTTCTGTTGAATCAGCTAAGGCAGCCTCCTCTTTTTCTTCTTGAACTGATTTTAATTGATTTTTTAATACTTCTAATTCATACAATTCCTTATTAGTCAAATTAATTCTTGAACAAGCTTCATCTAAAATATCAATAGCTTTATCAGGTAAAAATCTATCGTGAATATATTTTTCAGACATAATAACAGTTTGCTTTATTACATCATTAGAAATTTTAACCTTATGATAATCCTCATAATATTTTTTAATTCCCTCTAAAATTCCAATAGAATCATTTATAGAAGGTTCTTCAACAATAACAGGCTGAAATCTTCTTTCTAAAGCAGAGTCTTTTTCTATATATTTACGATATTCTTTTAAAGTAGTAGTTCCTATTAATTGAATTTCACCATTAGAAAGAGAAGGTTTTAAAATATTCGCAGCATTCATAGAATGTTCAGCGTCACCTGCACCTATAATATTATGAATTTCATCAATTACTAAAATAATGTTTCCTAAAGCTTTACACTCTTCAATAATAGACTTCATACGAGCTTCAAACTGACCTCTAAATTGAGTTCCAGCAACTACCGCAGTCATATCTATTAAATATACCTCTTTGTTTAATAATTTAGCAGGTACTTTTCCAGCAGCTATTTTAATTGCTAAAGCTTGTGCTATAGCTGTTTTACCAACACCTGGTTCTCCTATTAAACAAGGATTATTTTTACTACGGCGATTTAAAATTTGTACCATTCTTTGAATTTCTCTATCTCTACCAATAATCATATCTAACTGACCATTTTTGGCTTTTAAAGTTAAATTTGTACCATAAGCTTCTAAAGCTTTTTTTCGTTTGTCCTTTTTTTTATCAACCTTAACTTTCTTTTTTTCAGAAGAATTATTATCGTCAGAAGAACTTGCAGAATTTGATCCAAACATATTTGAAAAAATAGAACCCAAAGGAATAGCTGCACCAAATTGAATAGGTGATCCTTCTTCAAATTTTTCTGCATCTTCAGGACTCATATCTTCTATTTGCTCAGAAATATTATCCATATCAATATTTTGAGCTAAATTACTAACTATATTTTCAATTTGTTTTGACATATTATTTAAATCTTTTTCAGATAAATTTAAATTTTGTATAGTATTAATTCCTTGTTTTTGAGCACATTCAAGACAATAACCTTCTACTTTTTGGTTACCATTTTCATCTTTTTTATTAAAAAAAATTACAGCAGGATTTTTTTTACATATTGAACATAACATAAACTTATATAAACTCCATTTCTTATTAATATTGTCTAAAGTTACATATTATATGATACATTAAAATTATGTATAAGTCAATGATAAATGTTTTTATTAATATATATTTTGTACAAAAATTTTATAAAAAACACTAGATTTTTAATACAAAATACTGTAATATAAAATTAGAAAATAAAATTAAGGAGAATATCTATGAAAAATCCTAAAACAATATATATATTAGTAGGAGCATTTTGTGTATTTGCAATAATTGCAGCAATATTTACAGAAATATCTAAACATAGTCAAAAAGATCTGAACACAAACGTAGTAAATACCGATAATAACAATCAAATACAAGAAAAAACTCAAGAAGAAATTAAAAATGAATTAAATTCGTTACTTATAAATAATTTAATAGTAAATAACTGTGATACTAATAGTATTGTAAAAATAAACAATGATAAAGATATAGTATATTCTGCTTTTGATATTGAAAATCAAAATGATAAATATGAAGTAGATATACATTTGCCTGTTATAAATATACAAAGTCCAGTCGCAATAGAGTTTAATGATATAACACAATCTATATTTGCTGATAAAGCAGAAGAAATTTTAAATTATAAAGAGCAAGAAAAGACAATATATTCTGTTAATTATGCTGCATTTATTAATGAAAATATTTTATCTTTAATAATAAAATCTAATTTAAAGGTAGGAAATGACACTCAAAGGATAATAGTTCAAACATATAATTATAATATTGAAACAGGACAAAAGCTAGAATTTATAGATATTTTATCACAAAAAAATATTATACAAAGTGAATGTAAAAATAAAATTAAAGAAACTATAGAAAGAGCTAATGAAGAAGCGCAGATACTAGTAAATGCAGGATATACAGTATATAATAGAGATATAGATAATGAAATGTATCAGTTAACTAATATTTCTACATTTCTAGTAGGTCCAAACAAAAGCTTATACATAATTTTCCCTTATGGGAATCAGCACTTTACTTCAGAAATGGATGTTATATTATACGAATAACTAAAAGGAGCATAAAATGCCAAAAAACTTACTTATTACAGAAAAACCTTCTGTTGCCATGGAATTTGCAAAAGTATTAAAATGTGATGGGAATAAAAAAAATGGATATATAGAATCTGAAAACTGGGTTATTACTTGGTGCGTTGGGCATTTAGTAACTATGAGTTATCCAGAAAAATATGATGAAAATCTAAAAATTTGGAGATTAGACTCACTCCCATTTATACCAAAAGTGTATAAATATGAGGTAATACAAAGTGTAGAGAAACAATTTAATATTGTAAAAAGCCTACTTCTAAGAGAAGATGTAGGCTGTATTTATGTTGCAACTGACTCAGGACGTGAAGGAGAGTATATATATAGACTTGTAGAAAATCAAATAGGAATAAATGAAAAACAAAGAAAAAGAGTATGGATTGACTCACAAACAGAAGAAGAAATAAAAAGAGGAATAGAACAAGCAAAAGACTTGTCAGAATATGATAGCTTATGTGATTCTGCATATTTAAGAGCAAAAGAAGACTATTTAATAGGAATAAACTTTTCTAGGCTTCTATCAATAATATATGGAAAAAGAATGGCAAAAGAAATAGGAGAAGAAAAAATATCTATTTCTGTTGGTAGAGTAATGACTTGTGTATTAGGAATGATAGTACAAAGAGAAAGGGAGATAAGAAATTTTATAAAAACTCCATATTATAAAATAATAGGAACTTTTAAAAAAGAAAAATCTCCATTTACTGCAGAATGGAAAGTAACTGAAAAATCAAACCTATTAGAATCTCCAAAATTATACAATGAAAGTGGATTTAAAAATGAAAAAGAAGCGAAAAATTTTATTAATTCATTGAAAGATAAAAAAGCAATTATTACAGAAATAAAAAAATCTAAAACAAAAGAAAATGCTCCACTTTTATTTAACTTAGCAGAAATACAAAATGAAGCAACTAAGCGCTTTAAAATAAAGCCAGATGAAACTTTAGAAATTATACAAAATTTATATGAAAAAAAATTAGTAACATATCCAAGAACAGATGCAAGAGTACTATCAACTGCAGTGGCAAAAGTAATAAACAAAAACTTAAATGGATTAGCTAAAGGCTTTAAGGACGAAGAAATACAAACATATATAAAAAAAATGATAGATGAAAAGTATTCTACTAATCTAGTAAAGACAAAATATGTAAATGATAGTAAAATAACAGACCATTATGCGATTATTCCAACAGGTCAAGGGTTTGAAAATTATGATAGTTTACCAGACTTACAGAAACAAATGTATAAAGTAATAGTAAAAAGATTTTTAAGCATATTTTATCCTCCTGCAGAATATAACAAAGTTTCAGTTATAATAGAAGTAGACAATGAACAATTTTTAACAAGTGGAAAAGTATGTGAAAAACAAGGATATATGGAAATTAATAAAAACGAAAAAGAAGTAGATAAAAAACAAGAAAATGGAAATATATTAAATAATTTAGAAATATTAAAAAACTTAAAAAAAGGGGAAGAAATAGAAGTATTAAATTACGAAATAAAAACATCAGAAACAACCCCACCAAATAGATATAATTCTGGCTCTATAATACTTGCTATGGAAAATGCAGGTAAATTAATTGAAGAAGAAGAACTAAGAGAACAAATAAAAGGAGCTGGAATAGGAACTAGTGCAACAAGAGCAGAAATTATAAAAAAATTGGAGAGAATAAGTTACATAAATATAAACAACAAAACTCAAATTATAACTCCTACTAAAAAAGGAGAAAAAATATATGATATAGTATTTTTATCTATGCCGGATATGCTAAATCCTAAATTAACAGCCAGTTGGGAAAAAGGACTAGAAATGGTGTCTAAAAAAGAAATTGAACCAAATGAATTTATGTCAAAATTAGAAAAGTATATAAATAACAAAATTGATAAATTAGTAGTAAAAAGATAAAATACAAACCCTTAAAACATTACATTCACCTTTTATGGAAAGAAAACATAATATATAGCAAAAATAAAATAGAAAGGGTGAATAAAATGTCTAGTTACATAATAGAAGGAGGAAAAAAACTAGAAGGAGAAGTTACAGTATCAGGATCTAAAAATGCTTCTTTGCCAATAATTGCAGCTACTATATTAAACCCAGGGATAACAAGACTATATAACATACCAAATATACATGACACACAAATAACATTAGAAATATTAAAATATTTAGGCTGCAAAATAAAAAAGATTAATGGAAAAATAGAAATAGACAGTAAAAATATCACTAAAAAAGAAATACCAGAACATTTAATGAGTCAAATGCGTTCTACAGTTATTTTAGCAGGAGCTATAATAGGAAGATTTAAAGAAGCAAAATTTTCATATCCAGGTGGATGTGATATTGGTGCAAGACCAATAGATTTACATTTAGCAGCTTTTAAAAAATTAGGTATAAATATTATAGAAGATGCAGGCTATATTATTTGTAAAGCAGATGAAATAAAAGGAGAAAATATAAATTTAGATTTTCCTAGTGTAGGAGCAACAGAAAATATTATTTTAGCCTCAATTTTTGCAGAAGGAGTTACTCAAATTACTAATGCAGCAATGGAACCGGAAATTGTAGATTTAGCAAAATGTCTAAATAAGATGGGGGCTAAAATTGAAGGCGCAGGAACTAATATAATTAAAATTACTGGAGTTAAAAAATTAAAAGACATTAGTTATAAAGTAATGGAAGATAGAATTGAAGCAGGAACTTTACTCTGTGCGGGGGCTATTACAGGTGGAAACATTTGTATAAATTATAGTACCCCTGAACATATTACTCCTATATTAAATAAATTAGAAGAAGCGGGATGTAAAATAAACATAAATACAGGAAAAGTATATATGCAAGCACCAAAGAAATTAAAGGCAGTAGATATAAAAACAATGCCATATCCAGGATTTCCAACAGATATGCAATCTATATTTGCAAGTATACTAACAACAGCTAAAGGAACTTCAGTTATTATTGAAAATATTTTTGAAAATAGATATCGTTATGTGTCAGAATTAAAAAAAATGGGAGCAAAGATTACAACAGAAGGAAAAACAGCAATCATAAAAGGAGTTAGAAAATTATCTGGAACAAAAGTAAAAAGTACAGACTTAAGAGGTGGAGCTAGTATGGTATTAGTAGGACTTATTGCAAAAGGAACTACTACAGTAACCAATATAGAACATATATTAAGAGGATATGAGGGCTTAGAAAAAAAATTAAAAAAATTAGGGGCTCAAATATATATTGATGAAGATTAAAGATTATATTAAAAAAGCAAAAAAACACTTGAATATGATATTAAAAATTTATCATATTTAAGTGTTTTAATTATTTTACAACAAAAAATGAAAAATAATTAAAAAATTAAATAATTTATACTAGATTTATTGTATATAAATATGATAAAATAATAAATGCAAATTATAGGTAAAAAGGTGGAAAGGAAAATGGCAAAAAAAGTAAAAGAAAAAGCAATTAAAAATAATACTACAAATAATTCTTTATTTGACATAGATAATGAAATTATTATTGGCATAAAAACTTTGCCACAACCAGAAGTACCTAAAAATAAGAAAAAAATAAGTAATTTTCAAAACGAAAACATTAAAAAAATAAAAAAAGATAAAATTGCAACAAGAAAAAAATCATCTAAAAAACAAGATGAATTTGAACTTAAATTAGGAATAGAAGATGAAACAATAAAAAGTAAGAGAAAAACAAAAAATAAAAAAGGCAAAAAATCTGTAAAGAAAAAAACAACTAAGCAAAAAGAAATCCAAAAAAAGAAAAGGATACTTATTTTTAAATTAATAAAATGGACAACTCTTATATTAATTTTAATAGGAGGAGGAATTTATTTTCTATTGTCACCATTTTTTAATATAAAACAAATAAATGTAAGTGGTAATATAAAAATATCAAGTGAAGAACTAATTAGTTTATCAGGTATACAATTAGAAGTAAATACATTTAAAATTAGAAAAAATGAAGTAGAAAAAAACATTAAACAAAATGCTTATGTAGAAACTGTAAAAATAAAAAGAAATCTACCTAACACTATTGAAATAGAAATTACAGAAAGAACACCTACATATATGATATCTTTAGCAAATGCATATGTATATATTAATAATCAAGGGTATTTTCTAGAAGTTTCTAAGGAGAGTCTAAATTTACCAATAATTGTAGGATACTCAACTGAAGAAGGAAATATACATGTGGGAAATAGACTTTGTACAGAAGACTTACAAAAATTGAATGATGTTTTACAAATTATGAAATCAGCTGAAAGTAGTGAAATTACAAAATTAGTAACAAAAATAAATATATCAAACAAAAATGATTATGTTTTAGAATTAAAGTCTGAGAAGAAAACTGTACATATGGGAGATTGCTCAAATTTAAGTACAAAAGTTTTATATATAAGAAGCATTTTAGACGAAAATAAAAATGTAGAAGGTGAAATATTCGTCAATACAGACTTAAACAACAAAGGTGCAATATTTAGAAAAAAAATATAAAATTTATAAATAAAAACTAAAAATATTAATAGGAGATTAGATATGAATAAAAAACAAATAGCAATTACTTTAGGAGTAATGTGTTTTATATTAACAGTTTCTATTTTTGTTCAAATAAAAACAATAAAAAATACAAATTCTACAATCTCTCAATCACTTAAAGAGAACGAATTAAGAGATGAAGTATTAAGATGGAAAGAAAAATATGATGTTGCTTATGAACAACTAACTCAATCAGGAAAAGATTTAGAAGAAATAAGAAAGCAAGCTACTCAAAATGACAAAACTTCACTTGCAAAGCAAAATGAAATTATACAAAATAATATGCTTTTAGGAACTTATGAAGTACAAGGCCCTGGCATAGAAATAACATTAACAGACAATAATACAGGAATTTCAAAAGATGGAATGGAGGTAATAGATTTAAGTAAACTTATAGTACACTATGATGATTTACTTGAAGTAATAAATTCATTAAATAATGCAGGAGCAGAAGCGATATCTATAAATGGACAAAGAATAATACAAACAACTGCAATAACATGTGAAGGAAATGTAATAAAAGTAAACGGACAAAGAGTAAGTTCGCCTTTTACTATTAAAGCTATAGGTTCATCAGGACTACTTTACGGGTCTGTAAGTATGATAGGAGGTTATCTTTACTGGATGGAGTATGAAGGCGTATTAGTAGATATAAAACAATCAGAAAATGTTGTTATAGAAAAATATAATGGTGTTATTAATTATAAGTATATAAATAATGAAAATTAGGAAGTGGTGAAGGCGTTGAATAAAGAAATAAAAAATAAAATAATAATAACAATTATTATTGGATTAGTGTGTACTGTTTTTTTTGCTGTTATGTTTATACAATTTAGAACTATAGAAGAAACAGATATTACAGCTATTGAAAATATGAGGGAAGCAGAATTAAGAGCAGCTATTTCTGAATGGAAAGGAAAATATGAAGAAACTATAGAACAACTAGAAGCTAATCAAAAATTAATTTCAGAATATACAGAAAAAATTGAAAAAAATGAAGAAGCATCAGAACTTATTGATGAAGATTTAAAAAAATCTGATATAATGTTAGGTAAAACCGATGTATACGGAGAAGGTGTTATAATAACATTATCTGCAAATGGAGAACGTCAAATTAAGCATTATGATTTATTAGATTTAATAAATGAATTAAGGTTTGCAGGAGCAGAAGCTATATCTATAAATGATATACGTGTGCTTAGCTCTACATATATTACACAGCCACAAGAAAATTTAACTGTTATAGATGGACAAAGGGTAAGCTCACCATTTGTTATAAAAGCAATAGGAAATCAAACTTATTTATCAAGTAGTTTAAGTTTAAAAGACAGCGGATATATTGACAAAGCTAAAGCAGTAGGAATAGATGCAAAATTAGAAACAGGAAAAAAAATAAAAATTTTAAAATATAATGGAGAATTAGAAATAAAATATATGAAAGAAGGGATTAATTAAATGATTTTTATAGCAATTGTAATTGGATGTATATTAGGTGCTGTAATTGGAATATATGCTCCCATGGTATCATATACATATTCAGGCTATTTAGCTATCGCAATTATTGCAGCATTAGATTCTGTATTTGGAGGAATTGCATCAACTTTAAAAAAGAATTTTGACTTAAAAATATTTGTGACAGGATTTTTTGGAAATGCTATTTTATCTATAATGCTTACATATTTAGGGCAAAAATTAAATGTAGATATATACTTAGCAGCAATTGTAGTATTTGTAGGAAGAATGTTCAATAATTTAGCTATTATTAGAAGATATTATATAGAAAAATTTACTAAAAAACCAAATAATAACAATTAAAAAATATTTAAACGACAATATTTCAAAATTATTACAAAATTATTACAAAATTATTACAAATCTATTGACTTTTTTTAAAAAATGTAATATTCTTAACCCGATAATAATTAGCTATTTAAAATTAAAAAATAGTAAAACAGATGACAAGCAATATTAGGGCAAACAAAAATGGAGGAATGAGCATTGGCAGTTGGAGATATAATAGTAGGAATTGACATTGGAACTTCAAAAGTTAGTTTAGTAATTGGAGAAGTTAATAATTTTAATCAAATTGAAGTCATTTGTACATCAAGCAATAAATGTAATGGAATTCAAAAAGGAAAAATTATAGATGAAAATGAAATAGCAAGTTCTATACATTCTCTAATTAAAGAAGCAGAAACGGAGACAAATTTAAAAATTAATTCTGCATATGTTAACATTCCAGGAAAATATATTACTATTGTACAAAATAGCATTTCAAAAGAAGCTAAAGATAAATATGCAGGAATTTCCGCAAAAGATGTTATTTCAGGAATTATGCAAATAAAAGATATTGAAGTTCCAGAAGGCAAACAAATAATTGATATTGTAGAAAATCAATTTATTTTAGATAATGGAAAAATTGTAGCAGATCCTATTGGAAGTTTAAGTGCAAGCTTTATTATAAAAGCACAAGTAATATTAGCAGATAAAGATTATATGAGACAAATTGCTTCTATATTTAGAAAAATAGACTTAGATATAGATGGATTAGTCCCTGTTACATTAGCTCAGAGAGGACTAGCATTAGATACAAATGAATTAAATGATAATGTTATGTTATTAGATATCGGAGCAGGAAATACAGATATAGGAGTATTTGAGGGGTCTAATTTTTCTTATACTAATACAATACCTTTAGGAGGAGATAACATTACAAGTGACATTGCTTTAGTATTAAATATTAGTGAAGAAGAAGCTGAAAAACTAAAAAAACAATATGGTTTAGCTTTAAGATCTTTTATTGATAATGATAATGAAATTTTATTAACTACTTGTAAAGATGAAAATGGCAAAAAAATTATAAAAAGTTCGCAACTTATTGAAATTATGGAAGCAAGAATAGAAGAAATTTTTTCTTTAGTAAATAAAAACATTACAATACAAGGAATAAAGTCAAAAATTAATAATGTAATTTTAACAGGTCAAGGAATTACGAGTATTAGTAAAAGTGATGTTGCGGGAAAAATTATATTAAATATTCCAGTAAAAATTGCAACGGGAAGATTAATTAGTATAGTAAGACCAGAATATAGGACAGCTTATGCTATAGTTAGATATGTTGCTTCAAGGCCTTTTGTAAAGACAGTTGGAAGCAGTGTAGAAAGCAATACCGATGAAAATATTTTTAAAAATATTTTAGAAAGAATGAAAGAATTCTTTTATTCATAGATTTTAATTTTAAATATATAAGGTATAAAAACCAATAAATTATTAGGAGGAATGAACAGTATGTTAATGGATAACAATATTGATGAAAACACAATGGTGGATGGAACAGCTACTATCAAAGTAATTGGTGTAGGTGGAGCAGGAAATAATGCAGTAAATAGAATGGTAGAGTCAGGAATAAGAAATGTAGAATTTATTGCTGTTAATACAGATAGACAAGCTTTATTACTTTCAAAAGCAGCATCTAAAATACAAATTGGAGAAAAAATAACTAGAGGCTTAGGAGCAGGAGCTAACCCTGATATAGGAGCTCAAGCTGCAGAAGAAAGCAAAGCTGAAATAGCAGAAGCTTTACGCGGAGCTGATATGGTATTTGTTACAGCCGGAATGGGTGGTGGAACTGGAACTGGAGCAGCACCAATAGTTGCAGCAGCAGCAAAAGAAATGGGAATCTTAACAATAGGTGTAGTAACAAAACCATTTACTTTTGAAGGAAAGAAAAGGCTATCACAAGCTGAACGTGGAATTGAGAGCCTAAAAGGAAAAGTAGATACATTAGTAGTAATTCCTAATGGTAAGTTATTACAAGTAATTGATAGAAAGACATCTATAGTAGAAGCATTTAAAATGGCAGATGATGTGTTAAGACAAGGTGTACAAGGTATATCAGACTTAATAGCAATCCCAGGACTTGTTAATCTGGACTTTGCTGACGTAAAAACTATAATGCTAAATACTGGTATGGCACATATGGGTATTGGTAGAGCATCTGGAGAAAATAGAGCAGAAGATGCTGCAAAACAAGCAGTACAAAGCCCTCTATTAGAAACATCTATTGAAGGTGCAAGAGGAGTTATCATTAATATTACTGGTGGAAGCAATTTAGGATTACATGAGGTAAATACTGCAGCAGAACTTATACAACGTAGTGTAGATCCAGAAGCAAATATTATATTTGGAGCAGTTATAGATGAAAGTTTAGAAGAAGACATAGTAATTACAGATATTGCTACAGGATTTGATAAAGAAGAAGGTCCGTTATCTGGAACTTTAGCAGTAGGTGATATTATAGACAGAGCTTGGGATAAAAAATTAAATTCTATTCCTACAACAACAGAAAGTTCAAATTCTCAAGATAATTTAGAAATTCCAACATTTTTAAGAAAGAGCAAAGGAATTAATAAATAAAGAAAATAGTATAATAAACAAAAGGTACAAACTTAAAAAAGTTTGTACCTTTTTGTTGTAAAACAAATAAAAAAGAAGAATATTTCTATTTTTTTTATCTATAAAATGACAAACTTTTTAAAAGTAAAAGAGTATAATAAAATTGCTTTAAAACAAAAATATAAAAAGGAAAATATATGACCATTTATTTAGACATAGTATTATTAGAAAATTTATGTATGAACTATATTATTCTATTTGCAACAGGATATATTATGAAAATAAAGATGAAACAATGGAAATTAATTATATCTGCATTAATAGGAGGAATATATTCAATAGTAGCATATTTAGAAATTCTACCAATATATTCTAATTTACTTACTAAAATTCTTTTGTCCATTATAATAGTATATTTAGCATATAACGCAAAAGAAATAAAAATATTAAGTAAGCAATTACTTATATTTTATTTAACATCATTTGTATTTGGTGGTTGTGCATTTTTTTTATTATATTTTATTAAACCGCAGAACATATTAATTAAAAATGGTGTATATGTAGGAACTTATCCAATAAAAATAGCACTACTTGGTGGAATTATAGGATTTGTTATAACTTATATTGCATTCAAAATAGTAAAAACTAAATTAAAGAAAAAAGATATGTTATATAATGTTACAATTAAAATAGAAGGAAAGCAAACAATAGTAAAAGCAATGTTAGATACAGGTAATTTACTAAAAGATCCTATAACAAAAATACCTGTAATCGTAGTAGAAAAAGATAAATTATACAATATTTTACCAACAGAGCTATTAAATAATATAGAAAATTTAACAGGAGGTGAAAAAACAAAAAATATTGATGAAATAAAACAAAAAGAATATTTAACTAAATTAAGAATAATACCTTTTTCTTCAATAGGAAGAAAAAATGGTCTTTTAATAGGAATAAAAGCAGATACAATAATAATACAAAAAGAAGAAAGTGAAATAATAAAAAATGTTATAATTGGAATTTTTCCAGAAAAAATAGACAATAATTATTCTGCTTTATTTGGATTAGATTTATTAGAAAGGAGTGAAAAAAATGAATTTGCTGCAAATATTAAAACTTAATATTAACACTTTGTATGTAAGATACATAGGAAATGATCAAGAGGAAGATCTTCCAATATATTATATAGGAGGTAGTCAAACATTACCACCACCGTTAACAAACCAAGAAGAAGCTGAAATTTTAGAAAAACTATCTAATGGAGACGAAAGTGTTAGACAAACTTTAGTAGAAAGAAATTTAAGATTAGTAGTATATATTGCAAAAAAATTTGAAAATACAGGAGTAGGTATTGAAGACCTTATTTCTATAGGAACAATAGGATTAATGAAAGCAATTAATACATTTAACACTAGTAAAAATATAAAACTAGCAACATATGCATCTCGTTGCATAGAAAATGAAATACTAATGTTTTTAAGAAGGAGTAATAGAATAAAAAGTGAAGTTTCTATAGATGAACCATTAAACCAAGATGGAGATGGAAATGAATTACTACTATCAGATATTTTAGGTACAGAACCTGATATAACTTCAAGAAGAATAGAGGATGAAGTTGATAAAAATCTCTTAAGAGCGTCTATTGAAAAATTAAATAATAGAGAAAGAAATATTATGGAGCTAAGATTTGGATTTATTAGTGGAACAGAGAAAACTCAAAAAGAAGTAGCAGACATGCTTCGGGATATCACAAAGTTACATATCACGTTTAGAAAAGAAAATTATCAATAAAATGAAAAAAGAAATTATAAGTAAAACCGGTTAATGTCGTTTTTTGGAATATACTCATTGAATACTAAAAACTAATTTTGGAAATAATTAAATTATAAATTAATTATTTTTAAGGGGAGTTTTTAATGAATAAAGTTGAAATCTCAGGAGTAAATACGTCTAATTTACCACTATTATCAAATGAAGAGAAAACAGCATTAATAAAAAAAATAAAGCAAGGAGATGAAAAAGCAAGACAATATTTTATACAAGGAAATTTAAGACTAGTTCTTAGTTTAATAAAAAGATTTTATGGCAAAGGAGAAAACGCAGATGACTTATTTCAAGTTGGATGTATAGGACTTATAAAAGCTATAGATAATTTTGACTTAAATCAAAATGTACAATTTTCTACGTATGCAGTACCAATGATAATTGGAGAAATTAGAAGATATTTAAGAGATAACAATACTATTAGAGTTAGCAGATCTATAAGAGATTTAGCATATAAAGCAATTAACATAAAAGATAAAATTTATAAAGAACAACAAAGAGAAGCTAGTATAGAAGAAATAGCAAAAGAATTAAATGTAGAAAAAGAAGAAATAGTAATGAGTTTGGATGCTATACAAGAGCCTATTTCTTTGCAAGAACCAGCATATAGCGAAAACACAGAAAACATATATATAATAGACCAAGTAAGTGATAAAAAAAATACTGATGAACTATGGACACAAAATATTACAATAGCAGAATCTATGAAAAGGCTTAATGAAAAGGAAAAAATGATAATTAACAAAAGATTTTTTGAAGGAAGAACTCAAATGGAAGTTGCAGAAGAAATAGGAATTTCACAAGCTCAAGTTTCTAGACTAGAAAGAACAGCTATAAATCATATTAGAAGGATATATAAATAATTTTACAAAAATATACCATGTTAACAAAATAGGGTATATTTTTATTTTAAAAAAGTATTATAAAAGAAAATGCTATTGCATATTATATAAAATAAATAAATAAGAGGAGAATATATATGGGACAAAAAGGAATGGATTTTAAAAGAAAAGAAGTAATTAATATAAGAGATGGAAAAAGACTAGGTTTTGTACAAGATGTATGCGCAGATTTAGAAACAGGAACTATTACTTCAATTATTGTTCCAGGAAGTAATAAATTTTTAAGTATGATTTCTTCCAGTAATGATATTGTTATACAATGGCAAAATATAAAATGTATAGGTGATGATGTAATTCTAGTTGAAATATAAAATTACATAAAATTACCATATAAAAAATGTAAAAATCTATTGACTTTATGAAAGCAATATGTTATTATTATTAAAGTTACTACTTATAGATAAAACACATGAAAATGTGAAAAAATAAATTAGTAAAGAATAAACATTTTTAATTAATAACAACAATACTAGTTTATTATTTTGCTCTAAAAAATATTTAAAAATATGTTGACATTTGCAAAATAAAGTAGTAAAATAACATACGTTCATATTCAAATGAACAAAAGCACATTGAAAAGTAAACAATAAACCTTTGAGAAACCAATAAAAAGGAGATAGAAAGAAACTATCTTAAAAAAAACGAAGTGAGAAATCACAGCCAGAAAATAATTAAGAGTCAAAGAACTCAAAAAGAAGTTATGTATAAAGGTGAAAGCCGAATATATAAACAATAAATAAGAGAGTTTGATCCTGGCTCAGG
>CALXQH010000049.1 GCA_944390525.1 uncultured Clostridia bacterium
CCATTTCTAAAATTTGTATATGCAGAAACTACATACTGCTCACTACAATTACTTTGTATATCAATTTCTTTTAAATATTCTCTAGAAACATATCCTTTTGTTCCATCGGGTAATACTACTTTATCCCAATATATTCCTGAAGCATCTTTACTATTATCTAATTCAATTCTTAAAATTTTGTCTCCTTTATTTAAATAAGTAATTATTGTATAGTTAGTACCTTTTCCATCTCTTACTCTTACATCTTTTGTAGTTATTTCCACATCTTGAGTTACTACCTTTTCAGATCCAGGTTGTGTAGATATTTGTTCTGGCATATTTTTATATACTGGTATTTTAAATTTTATTTTTGAATCTTTTGATAACATTCCCATTTCTTCATATGTATCACGTATAGTACTTCCTTCTGTTTTAGATGCTGATACATTTGTCATGTATTGATAAGCATAATATCCGTCTCCGCCATCAATTACATCAAATTTTTCAAGGTACAAGGTATCTTGTCCACATGATATATATCCACTAGCAAGTACAGCTGCTCCACCTTTAATTGCTTTTTCTGGATCTGTCCATCCTTTATTTTTTGCATGTATTAAACCATTTTTTATAATATCATATGTTGTTGACCCAAATGCCTTAACATTGAAATAATTATATAACCCTTTATATTTTCCATTTTCTCCTGTCCAGGTTCCTGAAACCAAGCTTCCTGCACTTCCTGTTCCTTGTTCTTGCCTTATTCTTGAAGCTAAATGATATGGACTCACGTTATATTCTTTAGCTGCTTCCATAATAATATCAACATATGTTTTATCTAAAGTTTTTTTATTTCCATTTGCATCATAATATGTTACCTTTCCTTGCATATAATCACATGGTGAAAGAATTTTTTCAACTCCTTCTCTTGTTTGGTTTTTTTCATCATATGACAAGTGTTCAAATTGAAATACATAATCTTCATTTAGTGAGTTTCTTGGATCCATATAATATGCAACTGCTGCAGTAGATGCACAAACCCACGTTTCATCTACTTTTTTTCCACAGGAACACTTCCAACCATCAGACCAACTTTGTGGTACTACATTTATTCCATGATGTCCTGTAGATTCTGCTATAATTACTTCTGACCAATCTAGCCCTGTTTCTAATATTTCAAATTCCCAATTAGGGTGAGCTTCTTGTAATTTTTTTATTAACTCTTCATATCCTGGATAATTTGCAAATTTAGAGCTATATGCTGCCTGAACTTTTTTTGTTGTAAATAAAGTAAATATGCTAAATAATGTTAGTATCATTATTAAAATATATATTATCTTTTTTATATGTATATTAAAAATGCTTTTTATTAACATTTTTTCCTCCTAAAAGTAATAATTTTCTACAAAAATAGTATATCATTGTTACTTTTTTGAGTCAAGAAAAAAAAGAAAAAAGGCAACTTTTGTCGTAATTGCCTTTTTGGATTTTTTTATCTGTTGCATCCACAACCACAGTTACAAAATAGTAATAAAAATACTATTATAAAGAATAACATAGAACTATCTCCACATCCGCATCCTCCAAATAAATTGCCTAAACAGCCATTGTTACAACCACAATTTCTAGATTCTTCTGGCATAACATTTTCCTCCTTTTATATATGAATTTTTCTAGTACACAAAGTATTGTGTTAAAATTGCAATGCAATTTTTATGTTTATATAATATAAGTATGCAAAATATAAAATTTGTGTTACAATAAATACAGTTATTTAAAATAACATTTGGAGGTTATTTAATATGTCTAAAGTAGAACTTTTAGCCCCTGTAGGAAATTGGGATTGTTTAAAAGCCGCTGTGCAGAATGGTGCAGACAGTGTATATTTTGGTATAGAGCAATTTAATGCAAGAATGTTTGCTGAGAATTTTAGTATTAATGATATGAAAAAGGTTATAAATTATTGTAAATTGCGTAATGTAAAAACCAATTTAACTTTAAATACATTAATTAAAAATAGTGAGTTTGAAAATGCCGTGGAGCTAGCTAAAGAGGCTTATATTTCAGGTATAGATGCTATTATTGTTCAAGATTTAGGATTTGCTAAATATTTAATTGATAATTTGCCTGATTTACCTATACATGCTAGTACACAAATGACAGTACATAACTTAGAAGGAGTTTTACAACTTGAGAAACTAGGTTTTGAAAGAGTAGTACTTTCTAGAGAACTTTCATGTGATGAAATTGAATATATTTGCAAAAATTCTAATGTAGAAATAGAAATTTTTATTCATGGAGCTTTATGTATTTGTTATTCTGGTCAATGTCTATTTTCTAGTGTTGTTGGTGGACGTTCAGGGAATCGTGGCAGATGTGCAGGTCCTTGTAGATTACCTTATGAATTAATTAGTGTAAATAATAAAACTCATAAGAAATCTTTTATTGATAAAGGTTATTTATTAAGTTTGAAAGATCTATGTGGTATTGCTTACTTACCACGTTTAATACAAGCTGGAGTAAAATGTCTTAAAATTGAAGGTCGTATGAAAAGTGCGGAATATGTTGCTACTGTCACTAAAATTTATAGAAAATATATAGATATGGTTTTAAATAATAATGAATTTATTATAGATGAAAAAGATATTAATAATTTAATGCAAGCATTTAATCGTGGAGGTTTTTCAAATGGTCATTTAGATAACAAACCTAATAGATCTCTTATTTTTCCTGAAAATCCAAGTAATGTTGGAATTTATCTTGGGAAAGTTAAGAAATTTAATTTCAATAAAGGTTATATAACTCTTCAATTAGAAGAGTCTTTAGAAATTGGAGATTCTGTTATTGTAACAAGAGAAGATTCTAGATATTTAGTTTCTGAATTAATGGTAAATAAAATAAATCAAAAATCTGCTTTTCCTGGAACTTTAGTAACAATTGGTCGTATAAAAGGAAATATTTCAGTTGGAGATAAAGTTTACCGTATTACAAGTAAAGCTTTAAGTGATATAGCTAAAAATTCTTATGAAAATTGTGAAAACATAAAAGTTCCTTTAAGTTGTAATGTTACCATAAAAAAAAATACACCAATTAAAATGGAAGTATTTGCCACAAATAAATTAAATTCAACCAATAATTATCATAATATACGTATAGAAGCTGTTTCTAATGTTGTACCAATAGAAGCATTAAAAACTCCTATTAGTGTTGAAAGGGTTATAAAACAAATTTCTAGAACTAATAATACTCCTTATTTTTTTGAAAATATTACTGTCTTTTTAGATGATGGTCTTTATGTTCCTGGTATTAAGTCATTAAATGAATTAAGAAGAAGTGCAATTGAAAAATTAGAAAATGAAATTATTAAAAATGCACAAAGAGAAGTTCCTATTTTTTCTTGTAAGCAAGTAGAAACAGTTACTTATATTCCTACCCTAGAGCATCCTAATATTTCTTTATCTTTAAGACAATTATATACTAATTATGATTATTCAAAATTACATAAAGAAAAAATTAATAAAGTTTATCTTGCTTTAAAATTATTTTTAGATAAAAATTATATAAGTATTATAGACTATCTTTCTGAGAATTACCCTTTATATATTTATATGCCAACTATTATAAAAGCTAATTATAAAAATATTATATTAAATTCTTTAGATAATATTACTTCTCGTTATTCAATTAAAGGTTTTGTAATTTCTAATTTGGCAGATTTACAATTTTTAGAAAAATATAAAGGAAAATATGATTTTGTTGGTAACTATTCTTTAAATGTATTTAATAATTATACCATGGAGGAATATAAAAAATTAGGTTTAAACAGTATAGCATTATCTAGAGAATTGAATCAAGATGGATTAAATGAAATATTACAAAATTCTAATATTGATACTGAATTAATTGTTTATGGTAATCTTCCTATTATGGCAACAAATTATTGTTTTTTAGGTAAAACTAATAAATGTTATCCAGATTGTGGAGTAAATTGTAGAAAAGATAATAAATATTATTTAAAAGATAGACTTGGTTTTGAATTTAGAATAATTCCAGATAATATTCAAACTGTTACATTGATTTGTAATAGTAAAACTCTTTCTATTTCAACAAAAGAATTACCTGTAACTTCAGTTCGTATTGATATGATTGATGAAAGTATTAATGACATAAATAGAGTAATTGAGTGTGCATATAATAGAGAAAAATTTGAAGGACAGCAATATACAAATGGAAATTTATTTAGAGAAATTTAAATAAATATATAAAAATAAATAACCTTTTAAATTGGTTATTTATTTTTTTGCTTTATTAATGTCTAGTTGTTAACTCAATTATTAAATTTAAATTATCATCATTTGCCGCTTTATTTTTTCTGATTGCTCCACATTTTTGGCAACGGTAAAAAATGATATATCCTTTTTTACTATCTATCTCTACTCTTATAGGTTCTAATAGTCCATTACAATTTTCTTCTCTATCTCCAGGATTTATATCAACATGTTTTGAATATAAACATTTCTTGCAGTGGTCTCTGCATGTATATCCTAGTGGTTCAATTTTCTCTCCACAATTTTCACATATAAATTCTTCATCTATCTTAGTAAATTTTCTTCCCATTTTAATTCCTTAATTTTATATTTTAATATTCAAATATACTCCCGCCAATAAATTCTCTTAGTATAGAATTTTCAGGAACATATTTATCATCAATATCTTCAAAATACTTTAAAAACTCACGTAGTCTTTTTGCTTCTGTATATTCTACATATGTATTATCAATTTCTTCTAGTATTGGTAATGCATATTTTTTAAGAACTCCTATTTCATAAATTAAAGATGTATTGAACATACTATCTGCTTCATCTTGATATGGATAAATATAACTTTCTTCTCCCTTATTTACAGAATCCCACATTTGTAAAGTGTGTATTGCACTATACCCTCTAAAATTATGATCTCTAACCATTCTTCTTATTAATCTACTATCTGTTGTAGAAATTCTATTATAATAATCAATATTTAATACTGTTAAAGCACTTATATAGATTTTATATTTCATATTTTTGGGTATAGATTCAGTTAGTTTATCATTTAAGCAATGAATTCCTTCAATTATTAAGATTTCATCTTGATTTAATTTCATAGTTTGACCATTATATTTTTTACTTCCTGTTTTAAAATCAAATGTTGGGCATAAAATTTCTCCGCCATTAAGTAAAGTAGTTAAATGTTCATTAAATAACTTTAAGTCTATTGCTTCTAAACATTCAAAATTATATTTTCCATTTTCATCTAATGGTGTATCTTCTCTTTCAACAAAATAGTTATCTACTGAAATAGTAACAGGTTTTAATCCATTTAATCTTAGTTGAATACCTAATCTTTTTGCAAATGTTGTTTTTCCTGAAGAAGAAGGTCCGGCTATTAATACAACTTTTACATTTTTTCTATTAACTATGTTATCAGCAATATTTGCTATCTTTTTTTCATGTAAAGCTTCTGCTAGTAATATTAATTCTGAAGTGTTTTTACTAATTATTTGTTTATTTAATTTATATAAAGTATGTATATTTAATACTCTATGTATATCTTTATATTCATCTAGTGTTGCTATTAACTTTTTACTAGCTGTTACATTTTCTAAAGAATATGGATTTTCTTTTCCTGGATATCTAAGTAAAAATCCATCGTGATATGGTATAATGTCATATATTTTAATAAAACCTGTACTAATTGGCATTATTCCATAAAAATAGTTATAATAATCTTCACAAAAATATAAGGATACTTCTTCTTTTTGTTTATTATCTAATTGCAATTTTCCTTTTAAAGTTTTTTCTTTTTCATAAAATTCCTTCGCTTCTTCTTTTGTCATCTCTACTTTTTTTATTAATATATTACTTCTTATAATTTCTTTCATTTTTTGATTTACATTTTTTATCATTTCTTTTGTTACTTTCATATTATCAATTTCACAATACATAGCATTTGATAATTGATAATTAATTGAAAGAAGAGCTTCAGGATAACATTTTTGAAAAGCCATTCCCATAATATATAAAAGTCCTCTAATATATGTTCTTCTTCCATCTCTTGATAATATATCTACAAAAATTATATTATCATTTTCTTTAGGAACATAATTTAAAGTTTTTATTTCATTATTACAATTACAAGCTATTATTTTATCATCTTCTTTAATTTCTTTTTCAAATAATTCTATTACTTTTTTTCCTTCATCTTCCACTTGTATTTTATTTCCATTTAAGTTTATATACATTACTATACTCCTTTTTATTTTTAATATTATTTTATATCTTAAGCTAGTTATAGTCAATAATTTGTGAATAAAATAAAAAAATACGTATATAATTATATTAGCTAACTCTTTTTCTTACTACATAAATATTAGTTTTAGTTAAAATAAATTACAAATATTTTATGAAAGGAGAAACTAAATGCTATATTCTAGAGCTTGTGAAATTTTAAGCAACAAAGAAAAATCTGACGTTTTTTATAAAGAAAGAGCAGTTTGGATTCAGGAATTAACAAACGATATTGCTAAAGTTGGATTTATTGATAATTTTGAGGAAAAAGATGTTAATATTAAAGATTTATATGAGCATAACTTATATCATAATTAAGGAAAGGGCGAATTAATAACTCGCCCTTATAAATTCATATTCTATTTTTGGGATTTCTTGGATCTTTGTACCAGTTGCAACGATTTTTGCCACATCTAGCAGAACCTCTTTCTGGTTTGTCACATATAGCCATTCTCACGCACTTCCCTGATCCTATACTTCCAAGTTCCCGGCTTCTAGATTTACTTAGTCTTGCCATAATATGAATTCCTCCTACATTTTTCATTAGCTTATTAGCTAATTATATTTATTATACTACTTTTCACTTATTTTGTAAAGTTTCAAAAATAAAATAGCAAGGTGCTACATTATTTGTAACCCTTGCTATTAATATATTTCTAAGCTAAAATTTCAGATACTACACCTGAACCTACTGTACGTCCACCTTCACGAATAGCAAATCTTAATCCGTTTTCAATAGCAATTGGTGTAATAAGTTCAATAGTCATATCTACGTTATCTCCTGGCATAACCATTTCTGTACCAGCTTGTAATTCAATAACACCTGTAACATCTGTTGTTCTAAAATAAAATTGTGGTCTATATCCATTGAAGAATGGTGTATGACGTCCACCTTCTTCTTTTGTTAAAACGTATACTTGTGCTTTGAATTTTGTATGTGGATGAATTGTTCCTGGTTTTGCTAATACTTGACCTCTTTCAACTTCGTTTCTTTGAGTTCCTCTTAATAAAATACCAACATTATCTCCTGCTTCAGCTTGATCTAATGTTTTTCTAAACATTTCAACGCCAGTAACTACTGTCTTTTTAGATTCATTAGCTAATCCAACAATTTCAACTTCATCTTGAAGTTTTACTTGTCCTCTTTCAACTCTACCTGTAACAACAGTACCTCTACCACTAATAGTCATAACGTCTTCAATAGGCATTAAGAATGGTTGATCAACTGGTCTGTCAGGTGTTGGAATATAACTGTCAACAGCATCCATTAGTTCTTTCATTGGAGCGTATACAGGGTCATTAGGATCTTTAGATGTACTTTCAAGAACCTTTAATGATGAACCTTTAATAATAGGAATTTCGTCTCCAGGGAATTCATAACTTGTTAATAAATCTCTAACTTCCATTTCAACTAGTTCTAATAATTCTGGGTCATCTACCATATCGCATTTATTTAAGTAAACTACGATATATTTAACACCTACTTGTCTAGCAAGTAAGATATGCTCTCTTGTTTGAGGCATTGGACCATCAGCTGCAGATACAACTAATATTGCACCATCCATTTGTGCAGCACCAGTAATCATATTTTTAACATAGTCAGCGTGTCCTGGGCAGTCAACGTGTGCATAGTGTCTATTGTCTGTTTCATATTCTACGTGAGCTGTATTAATTGTAATTCCTCTTGCTTTTTCTTCTGGAGCACTATCAATTTGATCATATGCTTCAAATTGAGCTTTTCCTAATAGTCCTAAATATTTTGTAATAGCTGCTGTTGTTGTTGTTTTACCATGGTCAACGTGTCCGATTGTACCAATGTTAACGTGTGGTTTTGTTCTTTCAAATTTTGCTTTTGCCATTTTTTATTTCCTCCTTATTTTGTTAGGAATTTTATAAATTCCTACATTTATTTTTTAATATTAAAATCTTTTTTAAACACTTGTATTTTATACTAATTTTTATAGAAAATCAAGTATTTTTAATATTTTATTAGTTTTAATCTTGTTTTTTAGCTCTTGAGGCAACAATGTTATCAAATACAGATTTTGGAACTTCTTCATAATGGCTCGGTTCCATTGAATAAGTACCTCTACCTTGTGTTTTTGAACGTAAGTCTGTTGCATATCCAAACATTTCAGATAATGGAATAAATGCTCTGATTACTTGATTTCCTTGAATTGCTTCCATTCCTTCCATTTTACCACGTCTTGAGTTGATATCACCTATAACATCTCCCATATATTCTTCAGGAACTGTTACTTCAACCTTCATAATTGGCTCTAAAATAACTGATTTAGCTTGTTTACATCCTTCCTTAAATGCCATAGAACCAGCAATTTTGAATGCCATTTCTGAAGAGTCAACTTCATGGTAAGAGCCATCTACTAATGTAGCTTTAAAGTCAATTACAGGGTATCCTGCTAAAGTACCACTTTCAGCAGCTTCTCTAATACCTTCTTCTATAGGTTTAATGTATTCTTTTGGAACAACTCCTCCAACAATTTTGCTTTCAAATTCAATTCCTTTTCCAGGTTCTAATGGTTCCATTTCTAGCCATACATCGCCATATTGACCTCTACCACCAGATTGACGTATAAACTTACCTTGTACTTTAACTTTATTTCTAATTGTTTCTTTATAAGAAACTTGTGGTTTACCTACGCTACATTCCACTTTGAATTCTCTTTTTAAACGATCAACGATGATGTCTAAATGTAGCTCACCCATACCAGCAATAATAGTTTGACCAGATTCTTGATCAGTCCAAGTTTTAAATGTTGGATCTTCTTCAGCAAGTTTTGCTAAAGCTATACCCATTTTTTCACTATTAGCCTTATCTTTTGGCTCAATAGCAATATCAATAACTGGTTCTGGAAATTCCATTGATTCTAATATAACTGGATGTGCAGGATCACAAAGAGTATCACCTGTAGACACTTCTTTTAACCCTACTGCCGCTGCAATGTCTCCAGCATATACTTTATCAATATCTTGTCTATGATTTGCATGCATTAATAAAATTCTTCCCATTCTGTCTTTTTTGTCTTTATTTGCATTTAATATTGTTGTACCTGCATCTAAAGTACCAGAATATACTCTAAAAAAGCAAAGTTTTCCAACAAATGGGTCTGTTGCAATTTTAAATGCTAAAGCTGCAAAAGGTTGATTGTCATCAGTTTTTCTTACTACTTCATTTCCATCTTCGTCTATACCTTTAATATCTTCTATATCTATTGGTGATGGCATAAAGTCTACAATTGCATTTAATAGTTCTTGTACACCTTTATTTTTATATGAAGAACCACAACATACTGGAACTATTTTATTTGCTATTGTTCCAATTCTAATACCTTTTTTTATTTCTTCTTCTGATAGTTCTTCTCCTTCTAAATATTTCATCATTAATTCATCATCTTGCTCAGCAGCAGCTTCAACTAGTTTTGCTCTAAATTCTTCTGCTTGTGCTTTCATATCATCAGGAACATCACATTCTTCAATGTCTTTTCCTAAATCATCTTTATGAATAAATGCTCTCATTTTTATTAAATCCACAATGCCTTTAAAATTCTCTTCTGCTCCTACTGGTAATTCAATTGGAATAGCATTTGCTTTTAAACGATTGCGTAATTGGTCTACACAAAGCATAAAATCAGCACCTGTAGTATCCATTTTGTTTACATATACCATTCTTGGAACTTCATATTTATCAGCTTGTCTCCAAACTGTTTCTGTTTGTGGTTGAACTCCACCTTTTGCTGCTAAAATTGTAACAGCACCATCAAGTACTTTTAAAGATCTTTGAACTTCTACAGTAAAATC
>CALXQH010000050.1 GCA_944390525.1 uncultured Clostridia bacterium
TAATCTATGATAGAATAAAGAATATAAATTTAATATTAAGGAGAGTGTTTTTTATTGGCAAAATTAAAATATAAAAGGATACTATTAAAACTTAGTGGAGAAGCACTTGCAGGAGAAGCAAAAAAAGGAATAGAAGCTGAAACTTTAGGTAAAATTTGTGACAAAGTAAAAGAATTAGTAAGTCTTGGAGCAGAAATTGCTATAGTTGTAGGAGGAGGAAACTTTTGGAGAGGAAAATATGGACACCAAATGGAGAGAACAACATCTGATTATATGGGAATGCTTGCTACTTGCATGAATGGCTTAGCTCTTCAAGATGCACTAGAAGCAAGAGGGGTGTTTACAAGACTTCAAACAGCTATTGAAATGAGAGAAATCGCAGAACCTTATATAAAAAGAAAAGCGATAAAACATTTAGAAAAAGGAAGGGTAGTAATATTCAGTTGTGGAACAGGGAATCCGTTTTTTACAACTGATACAGCAGCAGCTCTAAGAGCTGCAGAAATAGAAGCTGAGGTCATATTAGTTGGAAAAACCATTGATGGTGTTTATTCAGATGATCCAAAAGTTAACCCATCAGCAATTAAATATGAAAAAATTACATATTTAGATATATTAAATAAAAACTTAAAAGTAATGGACTCAACAGCTACATCATTGTGTAGAGATAACGATATACCATTAATTGTATTTGGAATTAATGAACCAGAAAATATTGTTAAAGCTATTATGGGAGAAAATGTTGGTACATTTGTAGGAAAAGAAAATTAAAAAATAAAGGAGAAAAAAATAATGATTAATAATATTTATGAAGAAAAAATGAACAAAACAATTAGCATATTTGAAGAAAATTTATCAGAAATTAGAGCTGGTAGAGCTAACCCAGCAATTTTAAATAAAATTTCAGTAAACTATTATGGTGTTCCAACACCAATAAATCAAGTAGCAGGAATTTCTGTACCAGAAGCTAGAATGATATTAATACAACCTTGGGACATGAATTTATTAAAAGAAATAGAAAAAGAAATTTTAAAATCTGACATAGGAATTAATCCAAATAATGATGGAAAAGTTATAAGATTGACTTTTCCTGAATTAAATGAAGAAAGAAGAAAAGAAATAGTGAAAGATATAAAGAAGTTAGCAGAAGAAGCTAAAGTAGCAATACGTGCAATTAGAAGAGATGCTATAGATGAAGCAAAAGAATTACAAAAAAAATCTGAAATAACAGAAGATGACTTAGAAAACGAAGAAAATGAAATTCAAAAGTTAACAGATAAAAAAATAGAAGAAATTGATAAACTATTATCTATTAAGGAAAAAGAAGTTATGAGCATATAAAAAAATTGGAGGAATATATGGAAAAAAATATAGACATAGAATTAAAACCTCAACATATTGCTATTATAATGGATGGAAATAGAAGGTGGGCAAAAGAAAAAGATATAGACTATAGGTTGGGGCACAAGCAAGGGGCTGAGACATTAAAAAAAATAGCAAAATATGCTAATAAAATAGGTATTAAGTATTTAACAGTATATGCTTTTTCCACAGAAAATTGGAAGAGAACTAAAGAAGAAGTAGGAGCTTTAATGCTTTTACTTCAAAAATATGCTGAAGAATTATTAAATAGTTCAGATTTAGAAAATATAAAAATTAATGTATTAGGAGATATAAATTCCTTAGATAAAAGCATAAAAAATAGTATAAAAAAAATTACAGATAAAACAAAAGAAAATACAGGATTAGTTTTAAATATTGCTTTTAATTATGGTGGTAGAGATGAAATAGTAAAAGCTACAAAAAAAATAGCCGAAGCCGTAAAAAACGGAGATATTAAAATTGAAGACATTGGAGAAAAATTAATATCCGATAATTTGTATACTGCTGGGCAACCAGAACCTGATTTATTAATTCGTACAAGTGGAGAACAAAGGCTTAGTAATTTTTTATTATGGCAATTAGCGTATACAGAATTTATATTTTTAGATAAATATTGGCCAGATTTTTCAGAAAATGACCTAGATGAAGCTATATTAATTTTTAAAACTAGAAATCGTAAATTTGGGGCTAATTAAATAAAAATTATTAATATATAGAAAGGTAAATATGTTATGGAAAAAAAGAGATGGATTTCAGCACTAATATTATTTCCTATAGTAGCAATTATACTAATTTGGGGGAATAAATATATAGTAGATATATTTATTTCTATTATTGCTATTATGAGTTTACACGAATTTTATAAAGCTTTTCGTACAGGAGGGAAAGCTAACCCTATTAGTTGGATAGGCTATATCTTAGCAGCACTTATTTCAGTTATACATATTATTCCTGAACAATTATGGCTAAAAACCATAGGAATATTACTACCAATTACTTTATGTATATTATTTTTGATTGTTATTATAAAAAATCTTAAAGTAAATATAATAGATATTGCTGTTACTTTTCTAGGAATTTTTTACATAGTAACATTTTTAATGTATATTCCTGTAATTAATGAAGATCTACAAAATGGAAAAATACTAATATGGTTTTTATTATTTGTTACACTTGGAACTGATATTTTTGCTTATTTAATAGGTAAACGTTTTGGAAAACATCATTTTACAAAGATAAGTCCTTATAAAACAATAGAAGGATGTATAGGTGGAATTATAGGAGCAGTTGTAATTACTTTAATATACAATTTAATTTGCCATAATGTATTTAATTTAGAATATAGTTATATTAATGTTACTATAACAACAATTTTATTAAGCATATTAAGTCAAATAGGAGACTTGGCAGCATCAAGCATTAAAAGATATACAGGAATTAAAGATTTTAGCAACTTAATTCCAGGGCATGGTGGCATGCTTGATAGAATAGATAGTATAGTATTTGCTGCGCCATTTGCATATTTTCTATTTATGTTATTATTATAGGAGAGAAGTTAATTGATTTCATTAATTATTACGATGTTAAAAATTATATTTATATTAGGATTCCTTGTTTTAATTCACGAAGGAGGACACTTTTTAATAGCAAAACTATGTAAAGTAAAAGTAAATGAGTTTGCTATAGGATTTGGTCCAACTATATGGAAAAAACAAATAAAAGAAACTAAATATGCTTTAAGACTAATTCCTTTAGGTGGTTTTGTTAATATGGAAGGAGAAGAAGAACGTTCTGACAAAGAAGGTTCTTTTAGTAAAACAAGTATTCCAAAAAGAATAGCTATTGTTGCAGCAGGAGCTATTACCAATATTATATTTGCTTTGATAGTATATTTTATTTTAATAGGATTTACAGGAAATAATGTATCTAATATAATAGAAAGTGTTATTCCAAATACTAATGCAGAAGCAGTAGGACTTCAATCAGGAGATGAAATTTTAAAAATTGACGGAAAAAAAATTAACTATAAAAATGATATTGACGAAGTTTTAAAAAAATGTAACGGAAATTTTATTGAAATTGTAATAGAAAGGAATAAAGAACAAGAGAAATTTATAATTAAACCAATAGAAGAGAGATATAATTATACAGGAATTGCAATAAGTTCTAACGAAGAAACAGACACTAAAATAGCAGCAGTTTATCCAAAAAGCCCAGCAGAAATTCAAGGATTAGAAACAGGTGATAAAATACTTAAAATAAATGGAGTAGATGTATTAGGAAATACAAAAAAATTAGTAGAAGAAATAAATAAAACTGTAGAAGGAACTATAGAATTTACAATAGAAAGAAATGAAGAAGTATTAAAAATATTAGTTACTCCAGAAGTAAAAGCAAATTATTATATAGGCGTTTATTTAAAAAAAGCAGAAAACAATTTTGCAAATAATATATATTATGCATTTTTTGAAACAGGGAACTTTGCATTTTCTATTGTAGAAAATGTAAAAATGTTATTTACAGGAAATATTTCAGTAAATCAGATGATGGGACCTGTTGGTATAGGAGAAGTAGTAGCAAAAACAAACGGTTTTGTAGATTTTATATATATTTTAGCTTTAATATCAATATCTTTAGGTGTTACAAACCTTTTACCATTTCCACCACTTGATGGAGGCAAAATTGTAATTTTTATTATAGAAGCAATAAGAAGAAAACCTATAAGTGAAAAATTAGAAATTTATATTCAAATGATAGGATTTGTATTATTAATAGGTCTTTCTATATTAGTTACCTATAATGACATTCTAAGAATAATTTTTTAATTCTATAAAGAGGATAAAATGGAAGAAACTATAAAATTAAAAACTGTAAAACAAGTATTTAAAGATTATAATACTAATAGCTTCGCTTTAAGCGAAGCTAAAGTTGCATGTGTTAATATATATAAAAAAATTAATACTTTAGAAATAAAATTAGAAACTGATAGTAGTATTTTAATTAAAGATTTAGTAGACTTTGAAAAATATTTAGCTAAAAGATTTAATTTTAAAGAAATTATAATTAAAATAAAAATAAAAGAAGAAGAAAATGTAAATGATAAGATAAAAAAAGAATGGGAAGACATTGTTGATTATATGGCATTCAAACATCCATTAACAAAAGCTTTATTAAAAAATAGTAGCATTGATATAGTAGAAAATAAAATAACTGTAAAATTAGCAATGAAAGGAAAAGAGGTATTAGAAGCTAGAAATTTTGATAAAATATTAGCCACAAAACTAAATGAACTATATAATCAAAGTTATGTGGTAACTTATCAAGAAGAAGTTACACAAGAAATGATAGAAAAACATAAAGAATATACAAGAGAATTAGAAAAACAAGCTATTATATTAGCTCAAAAGCAAGCTCAAGAACATAGAGAAGAAATATTGAAAGAAAAATTAGAAAAAGTAAATCCAAAAGGAATTAGCATTCAGAATGTTCCAATTTCTAATGATACAAATATACCATTAGAAATACAGCAAGAAGACAATTCTCCTTTAATTTATGGAAGAAATTTAAAAATAAAAGAGGAAGTAACTAAAATAATAGATTTATCTGTTGATAGTGGAAAAGTATTGTTAGATGGAGAAATTTTAAATACAGATTCAAGAGAACTTAAATCTGGAAAATTTTTAATAACATTTGATTTATACGATGGTTCTAGCTCTATTACTTGCAAAATATTTGCAGAAGGAGAAAAATGCAATACAATTATTAATAAATTAAAAAATACAAATGGTGTAAGAGTCAGTGGGACAGCTCAATTTGATCCATTTACCAAAGAACTAGGAGTAATAGCTAATACAATTATTGAATCAACAGGAATAAAAAAACAAGTAAGGAAAGATGAAGCTAAAGAAAAAAGAGTAGAATTACATATGCATACTCAAATGAGCCAAATGGATGGAATGACATCTGCAAAAGATTTATTAAAACGTGCTGTAAAATGGGGAATGAAAGCAATAGCTATTACAGACCATGGGGTAGTACAAGCATTTCCTGAAGCATATAAATATTTAGAAAAAGAACACCCCGATTTGAAAGTAATTTACGGAGTAGAGGCTTATCTAGTACCAGATGAATCTTCACCAATTTCTTTTTCTAAAGGTCAAAAAATAGAAGATGCTACTTATTGTGTATTAGATTTAGAAACAACAGGACTTTCTTTTAGAACAGAAAAAATTACTGAAATTGGTATAATGAAGGTTAAAAATAATGAAGTTATTGATAAGTTTACTACATTTGTAAATCCTGAAAAGCCGATACCACAAAGAGTAATAGAAGTAACTAATATTACAGATGATATGGTAAAAAATGCTCCTACTATTGAAGAAATTTTACCAAAAGTTTTAGAATTTATAGGAGACAGTATACTAGTTGCACATAATGCTGATTTTGATATTGGATTTTTAAAACATAATTGTACAGAATTAGGATTAAAGTTAGACAACACTTATTTGGATACTTTGCGTCTAGCTAAAGCTCTATTTCCAGAATATAAAAAATATAAATTAGGAATTATTGCAGAAAATTTAGGAATAAAAGTAGAAGTGGCTCATAGGGCATTAGATGATGTTGATACTACTGTAAAAGTATTTAATGTTATGTTAAATAAGTTAAAAGAAAAGAACATTATAACATTAGACGATATGGAAACAAAACTAAGTGGGAAAGCAGATTATAAGTCATTACCAACATATCATGCAATTATTTTAGCAAAAGACTATGTTGGACTTAAAAACTTATACAAATTAATATCTATTTCTCATTTACATTATTTTTATAAAAAACCACGAATATTAAAATCTATTTATAAAAAATACTCAGAAGGTTTAATATTAGGAAGTGCTTGTGAGGCAGGAGAACTATATAGAGCAATTATCGCAGGCAAAACAGATGAAGAACTAGAAGAAATTGCAAGTGACTATGATTACCTAGAAATTCAACCACTAGGAAATAATATGTTTATGGTTAGAAATGAAACAGTAAAAAGTATTCAAGAATTACAAGATATAAACAAAAAAATAGTTGCTTTAGGAGAAAAATTACAAAAACCTGTGGTAGCAACTTGTGATGTTCATTTTATGGATCCTCAAGATGAAATATATCGTAGAATTTTAATGGCAGGACAAGGCTATGATGATGCAGATGAACAAGCACCATTATATTTACGTACTACTGATGAAATGTTAAAAGAATTTGAATATTTAGGAGAAGAAAAAGCATATGAAGTTGTTGTAACAAACACAAATAAAATTGCAGAAATGTGTGAAAAAATAAGTACAATTTCTCCTGAAAAATGTCCTCCTTATATTGAAGGTTGTGAAGAAACTATAAAAGAAATTGCATATAATAAGGCACACGAATTATATGGAGAAAAATTACCAGAGATAGTACAAGCTAGACTAGATAAAGAACTAAATTCTATTATTTCAAATGGTTTTTCAGTTATGTATATAATTGCACAAAAATTAGTGTGGAAATCAAATGAAGACGGATATATAGTAGGATCAAGAGGTTCTGTAGGATCTTCTTTTGTTGCCAATATGACAGGAATCACAGAAGTAAATTCACTTCCACCACACTATAGATGTCCTAATTGTAAATATTCAGATTTTTCCGATTATGGGGTAAAAAACGGATTTGATTTACCAGATAAGCAATGTCCTAACTGTGGAACTAAGCTACAAAAAGATGGAATGGATATTCCATTTGAAACATTTTTAGGCTTTGATGGAGATAAAGAACCTGATATTGACTTAAACTTTTCAGGAGAATATCAAGCAAAAGCACATCGCTATACAGAAGTTATTTTTGGAAAAGGAACTACTTTTAAGGCAGGAACAGTAGGTACGGTAGCAGATAAAACAGCCTATGGTTACGTAAAAAAATATTATGAAGAAAAAGGAATACCTGTAAGTAATGCAGAAGTGGTTCGTATATCTCAAGGGTGTACAGGAATTAAAAGAACAACTGGACAGCATCCAGGAGGTATTATAGTTGTACCAAAAGGAAGAGAAATATATGAATTTACTCCGATACAACATCCTGCAGATGATCCTAACTCTGACATTATTACAACACATTTTGACTACCATTCTATTGACCAAAATTTATTAAAATTAGACATTTTGGGACATGATGATCCTACTATGATACGTATGTTATTTGATTTAACAGGAATTGATCCAACAAAAGTTCCATTAGATGATAAAGAAACTATGTCAATATTTAGTTCTACTGAAGTACTAGGAGTTAAACCAGAACAAATTCATTCAGAAGTAGGAACATTTGGAATACCTGAATTTGGCACAAAATTTGTTAGAGGAATGTTAGTAGATACGAGACCAACAACATTTAATGAACTTATTAGTATATCAGGACTTTCACATGGTACAGACGTATGGCTTAATAATGGTCAAGAATTAGTTAATAAAGGAATTGTTACATTAAGTGAAGCTATAGGTTGTAGAGATGACATTATGCTTTATTTAATAAAACAAGGTTTGCCACCAAAACCAGCCTTTAAAATTATGGAGTTTGTTCGTAAAGGAAAAGCTTCAAAAGATCCAGAAAAATGGAAGGAATACGAAACTATGATGAAAGAATATAATATACCTGAATGGTATATTGGTTCTTGTCAAAAAATTAAATATATGTTTCCTAAAGCTCATGCTGCAGCTTATGTAACAAATGCTTTTCGCATTGCTTGGTTTAAAGTACATAAGCCAGCTGCTTATTATACAGCTTTTTTTACAATCCGTGCAGACGAATTTGATAGTGATGTTATGTGCTATGGAGTAGAAAAAGTAAAAAACAAGATGAAAGAAATAGACTTACAAGGAAATAATGCTACAACAAAAGACAAAAACATGTATTCAATTTTAGAATTAGTATTAGAAATGTATGAAAGAGGAATAACTTTTTTACCAATAGATTTATATAAAAGTCATGCTACTAAATTTATAATGGAATCTGAAACAGAAATAAGACCGCCATTGAATAGTATACCTGGGCTTGGAACAGTAGCAGCAGAAGGAATAGAAGAAGCAAAAAAAGAAGGCAAATTTATGTCTATTGACGATATGAAAATACGTTCTAAGATTGGAAAATCTGTTATTGAGCTATTAGAAAAAGTCGGTTGCTTGAAAGGCATGAGTCAGAGTAATCAGATAAGTTTATTTGGTTAAAAAATAATAAGGAGAAGATAAAAAAATATGGAAGAATTGTTTACTTTACAGAATTTAATTATATATTTAATATTAATAAATATATTTACTTTTTTTATGATGTGGCTTGATAAGAGAAAAGCAAAAAGAGGTAAATGGAGAATAGCAGAAAATACACTATTAATTTTAGTTTTATTAGGAGGAGGAATAGGTGGAATTATAGGAATGTATAAATTTCATCATAAAACCCAAAAGCCTAAATTTGTAATAGGATTTCCTATTATTTTAATATGTCAAATTCTTTTAGCAATATTACTATTTATTTAATTTTTTATAAAAATAAAATAAATGTAAAATAATGTAAAACAAACATGAATACAATTTGTCAAAATCAATTTTAAAATATGTCAACATAAAATAATAACAAATAAAATACAAAAGTTATCCACAAATAAATATGTCTATTTATAGTTATTCACAAAATTATCCACAGTTTCCACAATACTGTGGATAATATTTTTTGTAAACTGTTCGTAATAATTATGTAATATAAATTGCCATTTTGTAATACTATTGTAATCTTTTTGTAATAAAAAATAAAAAATATTGATTTTTTGAAACTAATGTTTTATAATTATTATGTTATTATATGAACTATAAGGGGGCAAATAAATGCAAGACAGTATTATTATTAAAGGAGCAAAAGAACATAATTTAAAAAACATAAATTTAGAAATTCCACGAGATAAATTGGTAGTAATTACAGGACTTTCAGGTTCAGGTAAATCATCATTAGCATTTGATACTTTATATGCAGAAGGACAAAGAAGATATGTAGAAAGTTTATCTTCATATGCAAGACAATTTTTAGGATTAATGGAAAAACCAGATGTAGAATCTATAGAAGGATTATCACCAGCAATTTCTATAGACCAAAAAACTACTTCTCGTAATCCTCGTTCTACTGTTGGGACTGTAACAGAAATATATGATTATATCCGTTTACTTTACGCAAGAATTGGAATAGTATATTGTCCTAATTGTGGTAAAAAAATAGAAAAGCAAACTATAGACCAAATTATAGATAGTGTCATGAGTTTAGAAAAAGGAACAAAAATCCAAGTATTATCACCAGTTATTCGTGCTAAGAAAGGAGAATACACTAAACTCTTAAAAAATTTTCAAAAAGAAGGTTTTGTAAGAGTGCGTATAGATGGAGAAATACTAGAGCTAACAGATGATATAGAAATAGAAAGAAAGAAAAAACATAATATAGAGATTGTAGTAGATAGGTTAGTTATAAATGAAAATATCAGAACAAGACTAACTGAATCTGTAGAAACAGCTTTGAAATATGCTAATAATATTGTATTAATTGATATACCAAAAGATAAAGAAATTTTATATAGTCAAAATTATGCTTGTCCGGATTGTAATATTAGTATAGAAGAATTAACTCCAAGAATGTTTTCTTTTAACAATCCTTTTGGTGCTTGTCCAACATGTACTGGTATTGGATATTTAATGAAAATGGATGAAGATTTAATAATTCCAGATAAAAACAAAACTTTATATGATGGAATAAAAGCTTTTGGTGCTAGTACAATGAAAAAAGGTGATACAATGGCAAAAATGTATTTTGAAAGTATAGCAAGACACTATGGTATAGAAATTAAAGAAGTACCAATAAAAAAATTGCCGAGTTGGTTTTTAGAAAAAATATTATATGGTACAGAAAACGAGGCTATTGATTTTGAATACACTTCATATGCTGGCACTAGAAAATTTACAACTCCGTTTGAAGGAGTTATACCAACTTTAGAAAGAAGATATAATGAAACAAAATCTCAAGGCATGAGAGATTTTTACGAAATGTACATGAGTGAAAGTGCTTGTCAAACTTGCAATGGATCAAGACTAAAAAAAGAAAGCTTATCAGTAAAAATAGGAAATAAAAATATTAATGAATTAACAGATATGCCTATTAACAAAATAAAAGAATTTTTTTTTATTTTAGAGTTAAATAACAAAGAAAAAATAATAGCAGATCAAATTTTAAAAGAGTTAAATAAACGTTTGCAATTTTTAATAGATGTTGGACTAGAGTATTTAACTTTATCTAGAAGTGCAGGAACATTGTCAGGAGGAGAAGCACAGCGTATACGTTTAGCAACTCAAATAGGCTCAGGGTTAACAGGAGTATTATATATATTAGATGAGCCAAGCATAGGACTACATCAAAGAGACAATAATAAATTATTACGAACTCTTAGAAATTTAAGGGATCTAGGAAATACTGTTTTAGTTGTAGAACATGATGAAGATACTATGTATGCAGCAGACCAAATTATAGATATAGGACCTGGAGCAGGAGTTCACGGTGGAAATGTAATAGCACAAGGAACTGCTGAAGAAATTAAGCTAGTACCAGAATCAATTACAGGCCAATACCTAAGTGGTAAAAAGCAAATCAACGTACCAAAGAAAAGAAGAAAATCAAATGGAAAAGCTATTGAAGTTAAAGGTGCTACAGAGCATAATTTAAAAAATCTAAATATAAAATTTCCATTAGGACAGTTCATCTGTGTAACTGGTGTTTCTGGTTCAGGGAAAAGTACACTAGTTAATGATATACTATATAAAACTGTAGCAAAAGAAATTTACGGATCTAATGAAAAACCAGGAAAATGTAAAGAAATAAAAGGATTAGAAAATATTGATAAAATTATAAACATAGACCAATCTCCAATAGGTAGAACACCACGATCTAACCCAGCTACATATACAGGGGTATTTGATATGATTAGAGATATATTTGCAGCAACAGCAGAAGCAAAAATGAGAGGATATGATAAAGGTAGATTTAGTTTTAACGTTTCAGGAGGAAGATGTGAAGCTTGCTCTGGAGATGGTGTTTTAAAAATAGAAATGCACTTTTTACCAGACATTTATGTGCCTTGTGAAGTATGTAAAGGAAAGAGATATAATAGAGAAACATTAGAAGTAAAATATAAAGGAAAAACAATTAGTGATGTACTTGATATGACAGTAGAAGAAGCTTTAAAATTTTTTGAAAATATACCTAGAATCAAATCTAAAATTCAAACTTTATATGATGTTGGATTAGGATATATTAAACTCGGTCAAACTTCAACTACCTTATCAGGAGGAGAAGCACAACGTGTAAAATTAGCAACAGAACTATCTAAAAAAGCAACAGGAAAAACTTTATATATTTTGGATGAACCTACAACAGGACTTCATATAGCAGATGTACACAGATTAGTAGAAATTTTACAAAGGTTAGTTGATACAGGAAATAGTATTATTGTAATAGAACATAACTTAGACTTAATAAAAACTGCAGATTATATTATTGATTTAGGACCAGAAGGAGGAGAAAAAGGCGGGCAAATAATTGCTGTTGGATCACCAGAGCAAATTATAAAAAATGAACAAAGTTATACTGGTAAATTTTTAAAAAAATTTTTAAAAAAAATGTAATAATAAACATAAAACTAGTTCAAACTTGTAACATAGAAAATCCTTAATACATATTATGTAATGTGAGGTGAATAAGATTGAATTGGTTTGAAAACTTAAGCCCAGTAATTCAGGCATTATTTGCAACTATATTTACTTGGGGAGTAACTGCTCTTGGAGCACTTATAGTTTGTTTTTTTAAAAAAATTAACAAAAAAGTACTAGATACTATTTTAGGTTTTAGTGCTGGCGTAATGATAGCAGCTTCATTTTGGTCTTTACTATCTCCTGCACTTGAATTATCAGAAGAACTTAGATACATAGTATGGGTGCTACCAGCTATAGGATTTATAGCCGGAGGTTTATTTGTGCTATTATCTGATAGATTTTTAGACAAAATTTTAAAAAGTAGTAAAAATTTAAAAAATTCAACTTCATTAAAAAGAAATATTTTATTAATATCAGCAATTACTATTCATAATATACCAGAGGGTATGGCAGTAGGAGTTGCTTTTGGAGGAATAGCTAGCGGTGTACCAGGAATGACTTTAATAGGAGCTATTATGTTAGCTGTAGGAATAGGAATTCAAAATTTTCCAGAAGGAGCAGCTGTAGCACTACCTCTTAGAAGTGAAGGATATTCAAGATTTAAAAGTTTTATGATTGGTCAGGCATCAGCAATAGTAGAACCAATAGCGGCAATAATAGGTGCAATATTAGTAATATATATAAGAAGTATGTTGCCATTTTTATTAGCATTTGCAGCAGGAGCGATGCTCATTGTAGCAGCAAGAGAACTATTACCAGAATCAGTAAAAGAAAATAAAAATTTATCAACTTTTGGATTAATTTTTGGATTTATAATAATGATGATATTAGATGTTGCTTTAGGATGAAAAATGAAATTAAAAGAATAATTAAAGTAAACTTAAAATATTTTACTTTAATTATTCTTTTTCAATTAATAGATTAATACTTGTAAACATTATGTAAATATGATAAAATAATATAAATAGTTTTTTATCCTATTTTTCAGTTTTATATAAACAGCAAAAAGTAAAAAATAATTATTTTGAGGAGAAAAGAATATGAAACATTTAATCAGTACATGGAAAAAAGGATGGCAACTTTTATATAGTGACGAACAAATTTCTTTTTACACTTTTTTTACAATTATTTTTGCAGAAAGTTCGTATTTTTGGGATTCTCAGCCAGTTACGATTTCTATTCCATTTAATGCCGTTCTAATGGGATATATAATAAATGTATTATTATCTGCATTAGGTAAAACGTTATACAAAAAAACAAAAAAAGAAGTTTTAATTACTATTATTTATTTGTTAACATTTATAATACTGTTTATGATTGGGTGTTTTGTAAACATATTTATAAGTATTATAATAACAATAATACCGTTTGGTATGACAGCATTATGGATAAGATTTAGAGAATATCAGAAAAATATGTTAACTTATGCAAAAATAGACAAATTTGTAGAAAAAATACTTAAAAGGCTAACTAAAATAGGATTTGAACTAGACAAACTAGCATTCAAGAAAACACTGTATATATTGTCGCAACTGCTATTTATTAGTATTCCTTTTATTATATTTGCTATATTTTTCAAATTTATACCTATAGGAACACTATTAATAAAAAATATTGTACTTATCATTTATTTAATTATTATACCTTTTATCTCTTTATTAGAAAAGGAGTTATCTACATACAATATTTTTGAATTAGCTTATATTTACTATAATCCTAAAAATAAATTAGAAAAATAAAAATTTGCAAAATTACTGATTAAGAAAAGAGAGCTCCTAATTTAGGATACTCTCTTTATTAAGTAAAAAATTATAAAAATTTAACAAAAATAAAATATTATTCATAATATATACAAAAACGAAAGGAGTTTTTTATGAATTATGAAATAATGATGAATGGAAATGTAAAAATTGGAGAATTGGCTCCCGAATTTGAAGCTCAAACAACAATGGGTAATATAAAACTTAATGACTATAAAGGAAAGTGGGTTGTTTTATTTTCTCATCCTGGAGATTTTACCCCCGTTTGTACAACAGAAATTATAGCTTTTTCTAAGGCAAATCAATATTTTGAACAATTAAATACTTGCTTAATTGGATTAAGCATAGATAGTAATAGCTCACATCTTGCATGGTTATATGACATTTATTGTAAAACAGGGATTATTGTTCCATTTCCAATCATTGCTGATAGAAATGGAACAATAGCTAGAAAGTATGGAATGATTTCTAATGAGGTAAGTACAACAGAAACAGTAAGAAATGTTTTTATTATTGACGATAAAGGTATAGTTAGACTTATTTTGATTTATCCTATGAATGTGGGCAGATGCATTCCAGAAATTTTAAGGACATTGACAGCATTACAAATAGCAGATAGTAATAAGGTTTCTACTCCAGCCAACTGGGTTCCTTGCCATCCAGCTATTTTACCTCCACCAAAAACATTTGAAGAATTATTACAAAGAAACCAAGAAATTAATAAAAAAAATAATGGAATGAACTGGTATTTATCTTTTCAAGAAGTAAAAAATTGTGAGAAAATTGAAAAAAATAGCTTTGAATATAATAAAATAAAAAATAAAAATGAATAAAAAAATACAATAAAATAAAAAAAAATAGCCATAATAATATTAATAAAATATTAAAGGAGGCTATTTTTTATGGAAAAGAAACAAAAAATAAATTGTACAGTAGAAAGTTGTAAATATAACAATAGCAAAATACAAGAATGTGAATTAGGAGAAATCGTTGTAACACCAATTATAGGATGTAATACAAAACAACCAGATGAATCTATGTGTAGTAGTTACAGATATGAAAAAAAACAACAAGACTAAATCAAAAAATTAATAAGTAGAAGTAAGTTTTAAAAACAACTTACTTTTATTTATTCTTATTTAAAATAAATGTTGAATATTAGAAATAAGTGATATATAATAAAAAAAAATATTAAGGAGGGTAAATTATGCCATTAGTAACAACTAAAGATATGTTTGAAAAATCTATGAAAGAACATTTTGCAATAGGAGCTTTTAATGTTAATAATATGGAAATTATACAAGCTATTGTTGATGCTGCAGCAGAAGAAAATTCACCAATTGTCTTACAAGCTTCATCGAGTGCAATAAAATATGCTAGAATAGGGTATCTAAGAAGAATGGTAGAAGCAGCATTAGAAGAACATGATATTCCTGTTGTTTTACATTTAGATCATGGACCTGACTTTGAAACTTGTAAACTATGTATAGATAATGGTTTTTCTTCTGTTATGATAGATGGTTCAAAATACGATTTTGAAAAAAATATAGCTTTAACAAAAAAAGTAGTAGAATATGCTCATAACAAAGGAGTAGTTGTTGAAGCAGAACTGGGGAAATTAGCAGGAGTTGAAGATGAAGTAAATGTAAGTGCTTCTGATGCTATATATACAGATCCTGAACAAGCAAAAGAATTTGTAGAAAGAACAAAATGCGATTCTTTAGCTATAGCAATAGGAACAAGCCATGGAGCATATAAATTTAAAGGAGAAGCAAAGTTAAGATTTGATATTTTAGAAAAAATTAAGGAAAAATTACCTAAAACTCCAATAGTATTGCATGGAGCTTCTACAGTAATTCCTGAACTAGTGAATATGTGTAATAAATATGGTGGAAATATACCTGGAGCTAAAGGAGTTCCTGATGAAATGCTACATGAAGCTAGCTTAAGAGGTGTCTCTAAAATAAATGTAGACACAGACTTACGTTTAGCTATGACTGGTGCAATTAGAAAAGTATTCGCAGAAGAACCAGAAGTATTTGACCCTAGAAAATATATGTTACCAGCAAGAGAATTAATATGTAAAACTGTACAACATAAAATAAGAGATGTTTTTTGTTCAAGCAATAAAGCATAAATATAAAAAAAGTCTATGATTATTTTTATTATTTAAAGTGTAAAAACATGAACTATTAAAAAAATAATCATAGATAATATTTTTATAAAATATTTTTAAAGGCTTTTTTAATCCTCATTTCAGCATCCTTTTTTGCAATATCCTCACGTTTATCATATAATTTTTTACCTTTACCTATTCCTAATTCTACTTTTAAAAAACTACCTGAAAAATATAAACTCATTGGTACAAGAGTATAACCTTTTTGTTTTATTAATCCAATTAGCTTAACAATCTCTTTTCTGTTTAATAATAGCTTCCTGACTCTTAAAGGATCTTTATTGAAAATATTTCCCTGTTCATAAGGACTTATATGCATATTATATAAATATATTTCACCATTTTTTATATTAGCATAACTATCTTTTAAATTAACTTTACCATTGCGAATAGATTTTATTTCAGTACCAAAAAGAGCTATTCCTGCCTCTATTGAATTTATTATATTATAATTATGCTTTGCTGTAGGATTTGTAGCAATTATTTTATTATTCATATGTAATCTCCTTGTAACAAAATAGTATTTTAATAAACTAAAAATATTATAACATATGTGTCAATAAAAAAATAGACACATATGTTATAGGTTTATTTATCCATTGTCGTTGTCATCATCACCATGATAAATTGTTGCATTAGGATTTTGCCTTGCGTAATATAATACTAGAGCAATTATTGCTATAGCTAATATAGCCATAATGCTCCAAGTTAAAACATTACTTGACATATTTGCAAATAACCCTCCATTAGGTGTTGCTTCAGCAGTTGTTCTTGTTACACTATATCCAGTATTGTTACTAGCTCCTGTATAGTTGTTTGTTTGATTATTAGTCATATCATTAGTAATATTTTTTGCACCATTTTCTACAGCATTTAAGCTATTACTAATTCCATTAACTACACCTTTTCCAGCATCTTCTATTACATTTTCAGTGCCTCCCACAAAATTTCTGACATTATTTACAGCATTATTCATCATATTATTATTGGCAGCAAATGTATAAGGAATAGCAAAAAGAGAAAAAATAACTAATAGAGCAGTAACGATAAAGAATTTCTTTGTCATATGATAAGAACCTCCTTTTTAAAATATTGAGTAAAAATTTGCTCAATATTAGTATTTAAAATTTTTTATAAAATATTCTGATAAATAGTGGAAAGAAAAAAAGAAATTAATTTTAAAAATTAATTTCTTAATCTAATTATAATTGCTATAGCAAGTAGTATTAATATAACTCCTACGGTAATTAATAAAATATTTATAATATTTGTAATTCCCAATTCTGATTCAGAAGTAGAAGAAACATCTACTGGATTTAAAGTTTCTACATTTGAATTTGTTAAATTAAATTCATCATTTAGTAAATTAGAATCAGTATTTTGAACATTATTGTCAGTTATTTCATTAGATTGTATATTGCTTAAATCATTACTAGTATTTGATAATGTATTGCTTTCATTATTTTGCTGTATGGAAGTGTTGTCTTCACTTGTGCCAGGTAAATTTAAATTGATATCACTAGCATATACAACGCTTATATATAAAATAAATATTAATAAAGAAAAAACAATTATTTTTATATTTTTTTTATTCATAAAAACCTCCTTGAAAAAATTTCTTTAGTACGATATAATAATACACAATTAAAACAAAAAAGTCTATAGATTTTAAAGATTTTTTTTAAAAACAATAATTTTATTACAATAAAGGGGAATATTAATGGAATATAGTGTATCTATTTATTTTTTATATTTTATAATTCTATCAATATTAGGCTGGATAATGGAAGTTATATTGCAAATAATACAATATCATAAATTTACAAACCGTGGTTTTTTAATAGGTCCATACTGTCCTATATATGGATGTGGAGGATTATTAATAGCTTTAACATTAAGCAATCTAAAAGAACATCCAGTAGCTTTATTTGCTATGGTAGTTCTTATTTCTGGAGTTTTAGAATATTTAACAAGTTATATTATGGAAAAAATATTTAATGCCAGATGGTGGGATTATAGTAAAAATAAATTTAATATTAATGGAAGAATATGTTTAGAAACAATAATACCATTTGGAATATTAGGTCTGATGTTAATTTATTTTATAAATCCATTTATTTTTGATAATTTAGATAGATTACCTTATAAAGTATTAAATATTATTTCCATAGGAATAGCAGTTTTATTTATTACTGATTTAATAGTTTCACTTAATGTTATATTAAATGTTAAAAAAGTAACTAAAAAATTTGATAAAGAAAATCCAAAAGACAACACAGAAGAAATTTCACAAAAAGTAAAGGAATTTTTGATAAATAAATCTAAGTTAAGCAAGAGATTAATAAATGCTTTTCCAGAGTTAACAGCAATACTAAAAGAACGTAAAGAACAAATAATAAAAAAGACCGAAAAAATAAAAGAAGAACTTACTCAAAAAGCAGATGTAGTAAAAGATAAAGTAAAAAGAAATTTGAAGAAAAAAGAATAAAATTATTTTTAAAGAACTGATATATTTATCAGTTCTTTAAATCTTTTATAGCTTTTCTTGCAAGCTCATCACAACGATTATTAAATTCATTATCACTATGACCTTTTACTTTATGAAAAATAACATTATGCTTTTTAGTCAAAAAAAATAATTCCTGCCACAATTCTTTATTTTTAACATCTTGTTTGCTAGAATTTCTCCAACCATTTTTTATCCAGTCATTAATCCAATTTTGTAAAAAAGCATTTACAACGTAAGCACTATCACTATATAAATTAACTTTACAAGGACGTTTCAACAATTTTAAAGATTCTATAACAGATGTTAATTCCATAATATTATTAGTAGTATTTTTTTGAGATCCAGAGATTTCTTTTTTATTTTCTCCCTTTATTAATATTGCACCCCAACCACCAGGTCCAGGATTTCCACTACAAGCTCCGTCTGTGTATATTGTTATTTCATCCATAAATAATTTCTCCTTTAAACATTGTAAAATTTTATTATTTATGATATTATATCATAAAATAAATTAAGTCAATAAAAACATATAAATAAGGGGTGAAAAACTTGAGCAAAGTATTAGGAATTATTGCAGAATATAATCCATTCCATAATGGCCATTTTTACCATATTAAAGAATCTATTAAGCAAACTGATGCGGATTATGTTGTATGCATTATTTCAGGTAACTTTGTTCAAAGAGGTAATACATCTATAATTAATAAATGGACAAAAGCAAAAATGGCTATGGCAAATGGAGCTGACTTAGTAATAGAATTGCCAACGGTGTATAGTATTTCTAGCGCAGAAAATTTTGCAGAAGGTTCTATAAAAATCTTAGATTCTTTGGAAATAGTTGATGATATTTCATTTGGAATTGAAGCAAATGATTTAGCAACTTTAAACAATATTGCAAATGTACTTTATCAAGAACCTAAAAAATATATGTCTCTTTTTAATCACGAAATAAGTAAAGGGATATCTTTTCCAAAAGCACGAGAAAATGCTTTAATGATGTACTTAAATGATATAAAAAGATATTCAAATGTTTTAAATGGCTCAAATAATATACTAGCTATTGAATATTTAAAAGCATTAAAAAAATTAAAAAGTTCATTAAGACCAATAGGAATTAAAAGAGAAAAAGTTTTATATAATGATAAAATAATCATAGATGATTTTGCTAGTGCTACAGCTATTAGAAAAATGTTATTAGACAGAAAATTTGAAGATATTTCAAAGGTTATGCCACGTTCTTCATATATAATGTTAGCACAAGAGTTTAGAAACGGACATTATGTTATAGATTTATATAAATTTCAAAAAGAAATTATATATATATTAAGAAAAATGACAAAAAAAGAAATAAGTAACCTTCCAGATGTTTCAGAAGGATTAGAAAATGTTATAAAAGAAGCTGCAGATTCTTGTAATAATATAATAGAATTATTAAATAAAGTTAAGTCTAAAAGATATACTCAAACAAGAATACAACGTATTTTAATTTATGCTTTATTAGGAATTAACAAAAAAATGATGGAAACTTCAAAAAAAATTATACCTTATACTAGAATTTTAGGGTATAGCCCTAAAGGAAAAGATTTACTTTCAGAAATAGCTAGAAAAAATCCTAAAATTAATTTAGTTGTTTCTCCAAAAAAATTTATAGAAACTAATAATAATAGAAATCTAAAAGAAATGTTAGAAAAAGATATTTTTGCAAGTAATATATATACTTTAGGATATGAAAAAGATTCTTTATCAAATTTAGATTATACAAATAAAGTTATTACAATAACAGATATAGAAGGAGTAAAAAAATAAATGGTTATAGGAATTACTGGAAGCTCTGGAGCTGGAAAAACAACAGTATGTAAAATTTTAAAACAAAAATACAATTTTAAAATAATTGTAGCAGATGATATAGCAAAAGAATTTTCAAAAAAAGGAACACAATATACAAAGGATATTATAAAAGAATTAGGTGTAGATATACTACTAAAAAATGGAGAATTAGATAGAAAAAAAATAGCAGATATAATTTATAATGATGAAATAAAAAGAAAAAAGTTAAATAAATGTACTTTTAAATATATAGTAGAAGAAATAAAAAAACAAATAGAAAATCAAAAAGACTATAATATAGCATTAGATGCTCCTTTGCTATTTGAATCAAATCTGGATAAAATTTGTAATACAACAGTTGCAATAATTAATGAAAATATAGAACAACAAGTTGATAGAGTTATGAAAAGAGACAACATAACAAAAAATGAAGCTATAGCAAGAATAAAATCACAAAAAACTAATGAATTTTATATTAATAATTGCAATTATAAAATAATAAACAATGATGATTTAGATAACCAAATACAAAATATTATAAAAAATATTATAAAGAAATAATTTACTAAAAATAAATTATTTCTTTATTTTTTTATTACATTTATTTTACATTTGCTTTACATTTTTGTAACAATATTGAATTAAGATTAGATTTAATTTATAATTTAATTGTAATAATTTAATACATTATAACAAAAGAAATATCCACTAAAAGGGGAGTAGTTTAAATGGAGACTTTTGCAGATTATATTTTATCTGAAAAAGATTGGATTAAGAAACTTGAAATTATGCATTATTTGCAACAAAAAACGGGAATTTTTTATGACAAATCTGTTATATTTAAAACTTTTTTAACTAAATTATTTTTAGATTATTCTAATACAGGCCTAGATGAAAATATAGTATTGACAGCATGCTTATTATGTAATTGCAAAAAAAGTAATAATCCTCAAGATCTAAATAAAGTAAAGACTTATGCTAAAGATGGGGCTGAATATTTATATCAATTAGGATTTTCTAAACGTTTTTGCAAAATTTGCGAAGAAGTAAATAGATATAGTGGAAGTTTACCTAGAGAAAAAGAAAGTGATGTATTAGAATTAACTGATAATTTTGGAGGAATGCTGTTAGATAGACCAGAAAGAATAGCTTTTAAAGTAGATGAAGCTTTAGTATTGTTAGAATATAGAAATTTAAAAGATAAAAACAATAGATATTTACCTATATTTAAAGAATTTGTCAATAATATGCAGGAGGTAATGATATGATTAAACCTATTTTACAAAATGCATCTGATCAAATTAATAATTTACCATTTAAAGATAATGATACAATTTCAATAACAAAATATGTAGCTTCATTATATAGAAAGACAAAAGAAGCAATAAGAGTACATGAATATAGAGAAGATATAACTAAAGAAGAAAAAACATCAAGCGAAGTTACAGGAAAAGATATAAAAGATGCTATGAATCGTGAGATGATTGATTAAAGATTGGAAATGAAGCCAATCTTTTTAAATGTTAATTTTTAAAATTAAGGAGAATAGTTATGGAAGAAATATTTGCAGATATGCATGTACATATAGGAAGAAGTGAAAAAGGAAAACCAATAAAAATAACTGCAGCAAAAAGTTTAAATTTTTCTAATATAGCACGAGAATGTGCAGATAGAAAAGGAATTCAAATAGTTGGAATTATTGACTGTGCATCTCCATATGTTATTGAAGATATTGAAGAATTTTTAAAAAATGGAGAAGCTTATGAAATAGAAGATGGTGGAATTATATATAAAGACAAAGTTTGTATTATACTTGGAAGTGAAATTGAAACTTCAGAAATAAATGACGAAGGCAAAACAGGTAGTGCTCATAATTTATGTTATTTTCCTACACTAATAGATATAAAAATGTTTTCAAAAGAAATGACAAAATATATTAAAAATATTACATTAAGCTCTCAAAGAGCTTCTATTTCAGCATATAAGCTTGTAGATATAGTAGAAAAATATAATGGAATTTTAATACCAGCACATATATTTACTCCACACAAAAGCTTTTATGGCAACTGTACAAGTAGGTTAGAAAGAATTTTTAAAGAAAAATTTAAAAAAATATTTGCTGTAGAATTAGGTTTAAGTGCAGATACAGAGTTGGCAGATCAAATTTCAGAATTAGAAAATAAAACTTTTTTAACAAATTCTGATGCACATTCATTGCCAAAAATAGCAAGAGAATATAATAAACTTTTATTAAATGACATTTCTTTTAAGGAATTTGTTAAAGCGTTAAAAAATGAAGATGGAAGAAAAATCATTGCGAATTATGGATTAGACCCAAAATTAGGAAAATACCATAGAACATATTGTGAAAATTGTAATAAACCTATTGAAGAGAAACCACCTGTTTTTGAATGTCCTAATTGTCACGAGAAAAATGTTACTAGAGGAGTATTAGATAGAATAATAAGTATTAGAGACAAAGATAGAAGTATATCACCAAAAAATAGACCACCATATATTTATCAGATACCTTTAACTTTTATTCCAGGATTAGGAGGAAAAACTATAGACAAATTATTGAATACATTTGAAACAGAAATGAATATTTTACATAAATTATCTGAAGATGACTTAGAAGCAGTTATAGGTCAAAAAATAGCTAAAAATATTGTTTTATCTAGACATGGAAAAATAAATATTCAATCTGGTGGGGGAGGAACTTATGGAAAAATAACAGTAGGTTAATATAATTATGTTCTAAATCTCATTTTATTGCATAGACATTATGTATAAAGCTTTTACAATTAGGAGGAATAAAATGAGAGCACTACCTAAGAAAACTTCTAAAATTACTAACTTAATTATAGAACATATAAAGGATAATCTAAAATTATATATTATAACTTCTATTTTTTTACTAATTGGAACAGTACTAGGCGTTATATTTGTGAATAATATGAATGAGACACAAAATCAAGAAATAAAAACATATATAGTTGAATTTACAAACTTATTAAAAAATGGTTCAACTATAAATAACACTGAATTATTAAAGAATTCTTTCATTAACAATCTACTATTAGTACTTTTAATGTGGCTTGTTGGTTCTACTGTAATAGGAGTTCCTATAGTAATAGGAATAGTATTAATAAGAGGATTTTGCTTTGGATATACAATTTCATCTATATTAATAACTTTTTCATTAGGAAAGGGAATTTTATTTATTATAATAACTATGCTATTACAAAATATTATTTTTATTCCTTGCTTAATAGCATTGGCTGTAAGTGGACTTAAATTATATCAATCAATAATGAAAGATAAGCGTAAAGAAAATATTAAAATAGAGATATTTAGACATACAATATTTTGTTTAATGATATTGATAGCTTTAGCTATGTCTTCATTTATTGAAGTATATATATCTAATAATTTACTAACATTATTTATACAATATTTTTAATTAAAAAATATTATTTTTAACAAAAATCTATTTACAATTTTAAATTAATTTGATATAACATATACAGTTTACGTAAATTATTTAAATATCTATTAATAATGAAAATATATAAAAGGTAGGGAAACTTAAAATGGAGAAACAAATTAAACTTTTTTTAGAATTTTTACAAATTGAAAAAAAATTATCTGATAATACTTTACAATCGTATAGAAGAGATATATTACAATTTGTAGAATATATAGAAAAAAACAGACTAAATTATTTGAAAATAAAAAAAGAAGATATAAAAACATATCTTAAATATTTAAAAGAAGTAGGAAAAAAAGCCTCAACAATTTCTAGAAATTTAGCATCTATAAGATCTTTTTATCAATTTTTAATAAAAAATAAAAAAACAAAACAAGATCCAACAGAAGATATTCAATCTCCAAAGGTAGAAAAAAGAGTACCTAGTGTTCTTACTTCTCAAGAAATAGAATTACTATTAGAACAACCAAAAGATGTTGATTTAAAAGGTACTCGAGACAAAGCTATGTTAGAGTTTGCTTATGCTACCGGCATGAGAGTAACAGAAATAATTTCTTTAAATATAGCAGATATAAATTTAGAAGAAGGATTTGTTATTTGCAGAAACAGCTCTAGACAAAGAAATATTCCTTTAGGTTCTTTATCTTTAAAAGCTTTAAAAGAATATGTAGAAGATGCTCGTCCAGTTCTAATAAAAAATGAAAACGAGAAAGCTTTATTTGTTAATGTAAATGGTAAAAGATTAACCAGACAAGGATTTTGGAAAATAGTTAAATATTATAAAGAACAAGCTCATATAACAAAAGATATAACACCACATGTTCTAAGGCACTCATTTGCTACTCATTTATTACAAAATGGAGCTGATTTAAAAGCAATACAAAATATGTTAGGACATTCTGATATTTCATCTACACAAGTTTATATGCAATTTCAAACTCCAGGACTAAAAGATGTTTATCAAAAAGCACATCCAAGAGCCTAAAATATAATAAAAAAATTAAAGAGGTCAAAGGTAGTCTCTTTAATTTTTTTATAAATTTCTACCTAAACTTAATGATTCAAGCTATTTCTTAAAATCTTTTAAAAATACTTGACAGTTTACAATAATCAATATAAAATATTAATGTAGGTAAAAATATATTCTAATAAAGTTTTTATATAAATTAGTGATATATATTTAGTACATTGAAAATTTAATAGAAAGAGGTGCAGAATTATGGATTATATAATTCCTATAGCCGTTTTTCTAATCTCAGCAGTAATATTTACTTTAGTTGGTATGTACATAAGAAAAAAAATTGCTGAATCTAAAATAGAAGGTGCAGAAAGTCAAGCAAAAAAGATAATTGAAATGGCAAACATAGATGCAGAAAAAAGAAAAAAAGAGGAAATTTTCAAAGCAAAAGAAGAAATAATGAATGCTAGAAAAGATTTAGATCAAGAGATTAGAGAAAGAAGAGGCGAAGTACAAAATCAAGAAAGAAGGTTAATTCAGAAAGAAGAAAACTTAGAAAAAAAGCAAGAAATTGTAGAAAAAAAAGAAAAAGACTTGCAAAAAAAATATGATGAATTAGATTTAAAGAAAAACGAAATTCAAGAGATATTTAATAAACAGATGAATGAATTACAAAAAATTTCTGGATTAACAAAAGAAGAAGCAAAAAAAATATTATTATCAGAGATGGATAAGCAATTAACAGCAGAAAAAGCAACACTTATTAAAGATATGGAAAACAAAATAAAAGAAGTTGCTGATAAAAGTGCTAAAGAAATGATAGGATATGCTATACAAAAATGTGCTGCTGATCATACTTCTGAGACTACAGTATCTATAGTATCTCTTCCAAATGATGATATGAAAGGTAGAATTATTGGAAGAGAAGGTAGAAATATAAAGACCTTAGAAACTTTAACAGGAATAGATTTAATAATTGATGATACCCCAGAAGCTGTTGTTATTTCAGGATTTGATCCATTAAGAAGAGAAGTAGCAAGAATTGCTATTGAAAAATTAATTGATGATGGAAGAATTCATCCTGCTAAGATTGAAGAAATGGTTGAAAAGGCAAAAGAAGAAGTAGCAAATGTTATAAAAGAAGAAGGGGAAAGAGCAGTTCTTGAAACAGGAGTTAATGGATTACATCCAGATTTAGTTAAATTAATAGGCAAATTGAAATATAGAACTAGTTATGGACAAAATGTGTTAAATCATTCTATAGAAGTTTCAAATTTGGCTAGAATTATGGCTGAAGAATTAGGATTAGATCCAAAACTTGCTAGAAGAGCAGGATTATTACATGACATTGGAAAAGCATTAGATCATGACATGGAAGGAACTCATGTTGAATTGGGTGTCGAAGTACTAAAAAAATACAAAGAAAATGAAAATGTTATAAATGCTGTACAAGCTCATCATGGAGATGTAGAACCAAAAACCATTGAAGCTGTTTTAATACAAGCTGCAGATGCTATTTCAGCATCTAGACCAGGAGCTAGAAGAGAAACTTTAGAGGCTTATATTAAAAGGTTAGAGCAACTAGAAAGTATTGCTGATTCTTTTGATGGAGTTGAAAAATCGTTTGCTATCCAAGCTGGTAGAGAAATAAGAATTATTGTAGAACCTGAAAAAATTAATGATGATCAAATGACATTAATGGCAAGAGATATTGCAAAAAAAGTAGAAGATGAAATGGAATATCCTGGACAAATAAAAGTTAATGTTGTTAGAGAAACAAGAGTCATTGACTATGCAAAATAAAACAAAAATACGTTCAAATTTATTTGAACGTATTTTTGTGTAACTATATTATTAATTATCAAAAATACTTGAATTTTTAGGAATTTATCTATATAATATTAATATATTTAAAAATAGGAGGAACAATAATTGACATTTATAGAAGAAATAAAAGAAAAAGCAAAAAAAGATATAAAAACGATAATACTTCCAGAAAGTGAAGATATTAGAGTGCTAAAAGCAACAGAACAAGTAATAAAAGAAAAATTTGCTAAAATTATTTTAATAGGAAATGAAAAAGAAATTGAAGAAAGAGCAAACAAAAATAATATTAACATTAAAGGAGTAAAAATAGTAAACCCAAAAACTTCTGACAAATATGAAGAATATGTAAATAAATTTTATGAATTAAGAAAATTAAAAGGTATAACTATAGAACAAGCAAAACAATTATTATTAGAACCAATATATTTTGGAATGATGATGGTAAAAGTAGGAGATGCAGATGGCTTAGTATCTGGTGCTTGTCACTCAACAGCTAATACATTAAGACCAGCTCTCCAAATTTTAAAAACAGCTCCAGGAACCAAACTAGTCTCAGCATTCTTTGCAATGGTAGTTCCTAATTGTCAATATGGAGAAAATGGAATATTTATATTTGGAGATAGTGGATTAGTAGAAAATCCAACAGCAGAGGAATTATCTGAAATAGCAATATCTTCTAGTAATAGTTTTAGACAATTAACAGGTAAAGAGCCAAAAGTTGCACTACTTTCTTATTCAACTTATGGAAGTGCCCATTCTGAATTAACAGAAAAAGTAATAAATGCAACTAAGTTATTAAAAGAAAAAAAGCCTAATTTACTTTGTGATGGAGAATTACAATTAGATGCAGCTATTATTCCAGAAATTGCAGCTTCTAAATCCCCAGGAAGTCCATTAGCTGGAAAAGCAAATACTTTAATATTTCCAAATTTAGATGCAGGAAATATAGGATATAAATTAGTACAAAGATTAGCTAAAGCAGAAGCTTACGGACCACTTTGTCAAGGAATTAGTAAACCAGTAAATGATTTATCTAGAGGATGCAATAGCTATGATATTGCAGGAGTTGTTGCAATTACTTGTGTTCAAGCACAAGAACAGAATACAATTATATAAAATTAGAAAGGAAGATAAGAATATGAAAATTTTAGTAGTAAATTGTGGAAGTTCTTCTATTAAGTATCAATTAATTAATATGGAAAACGAGAGCTTAATGGCAAAAGGATATTTAGAAAAAATAGGTTTGCCAGATTCTTTTTTAACACATACTGTAAATGGTGAAAAACATAAAATAGAAGAAGTTATAAAAGATCATGAAGAAGGTATAAAATTAGTGTTAAAGCAATTAACACATCCTGAATATGGAGTAATAAATAGTCTAGATGAAATAGGAGCTGTAGGACATAGAGTTGTTCATGGAGGTGAAAAATTTAGTTCATCAGTATTAATTAATGAAAGTGTTATGAATGCAATGAGAGAATGTATTCCTTTAGCGCCATTACATAACCCAGCAGGTATAGTGGGTATAGAAGCTTGCCAAAAAGTATTACCAAATGTTCCAATGGTAGGTGTATTTGATACAGCTTTTCATCAAACTCTACCTCCAAAAGCATATATATATGCTGTTCCGTATGAATATTATGAAAAATACGGAATAAGAAAGTATGGATTTCATGGAACTTCTCACAGATTTGTTTCAAAAAGAGTAGCTGAAATCATGAATAAGCCAATACAAAATTTAAAAATTATTACCTGTCATTTAGGACAAGGAGCAAGTTTGTGTGCAGTTGATGGAGGAAAATCAGTTGATACTTCAATGGGATTAACACCTCTAGCCGGAATTCCAATGGGTTCAAGGTCAGGAGATATTGATCCTTCAATAGTAACATTTTTAATGAAAAAAGAAAACTTAACTCCTGATGAAATGGATAATGTACTAAATAAAAAATCAGGAAAGTTGGGAATTTCAGGAATTAGCTTTGATGATAGAGATATTGAAAAAGCTATGGATGAAGGAAATGAAAGAGCAAAACTTGCCATAGATACTTTTGTATATCAAACAATAGGATATATTGGAAAATATGCTGCTCAAATGAATGGAATTGATGTTATTACATTTGCAGGTGGAGTGGGAGAAAATGGTATTGATGTAAGAAAACAAATTTGTGATTCACTTTCTTTCTTGGGAGTAAAAATAGATGAAGAAAAAAATAATAGTAGAGGAAAGGAAATTGAAATATCAACATTTGACTCTAAAGTAAAAGTTTATGTTATTCCAACTAATGAGGAACTAATGATAGCTAGAGATACAATGCAAATAGTTAATAAATAAATATAAAAAAAGAAATTCTTTCTTGAATTTCTTTTTTATTATATATTTGATAAAGGATTTTGTTCTACAGCATTTCTAACTTGTTCATTACTTACATGGGTATATATTTCAGTAGTAGAAATACTTTCATGGCCTAGCAACTCTTGTAAAGCACGAATATCTACATTACCATATTGATACATTAGTGTTGCAGCAGTATGCCTTAATTTATGTACAGAATATTTAGAAGTATCAAGACCAGCCCTAAGTAATTCTTTTTCTACTATATATTGTACTGATCTATTACTTATACGTTCTTTTCTTTTACTTAAAAATAATGCTTTATCCGAATTTTTAGAATCATTTTTTACACCTTCTTTTGGTCTAACATAAAGATATTCTTTTATTGCTTTTATACAAGATTTATTTAAATATATTGTTCTTTCTTTGTTGCCTTTACCTATAACATTAAGTTTATATTCTTCAAAATCAATATCTTTAATATCTATTCCTACTAATTCTGACAAACGCAATCCGCAATTAAGAAATAAAGTAATAATAGCATAATCTCGTTCGTTGTTTTCATCTTCTTCGTTGGCTGTAACATTTAAAAGTTTTCTACTATCATCTAAAGATAAATATTTAGGCATACGTTTATCAAGCTTAGGAGTTTCTAGATTTTGTGCAGGATTAGTTTCAATTAAGTTAATTTTTTGACTTAAATATGAAAAAAATATACGTATTGTAGATATTTTTCTAGCTCTTGTTGCAGGACTAGCTTTTTGTTTAAGAGCAAGATAAGATAAAAAAGAATGTATATCTTCTAGTGTTATTTTTTTCAATATATCTAAAGAAAAATCTTTTATAGATATATTATGAAAATCAGTTTCATTTGTTAACTTAAAATGAATTTTCATATATTTTAAAAACATAGTCAAATCATAATTATATTCTTTTACTGAATTTGGAGATTTGTTTAATATTGTAATTGAGTAATTTAAAAAAGAATTCACAAACTCAGGATTTTGCTGTGCATTTATCATAAAATTCACTCCAAAAATGTTCTTATTACTAAAAATATTATAAACATAATATTTCTATAAGTCAATAAAGACAGAGACAATTTTAAACAAAAAATAGCTGAAAATTTAAACAATTACATAAAATGTTATTGACAATAATCTAATATGATAGTAACATATAGTAAACAATTTTTTTAGCAACTCTCAATCTAATTAGAAGGAGTGAAATTAAATGAGTACAGAACTTAATAAATGGTTAGGAAGAACAGCTTATCAAATAATGCCAGATAGATTTTGCAGAGTAGGAGGTTTACCAATACATATCAATGGTCGGAAATTAAAGGATTGGAAGGACAGAATGCCAGATTGGAAACCTGATTATGATGGAGAATATAGGAACTTGTATTATTATGGAGGAAATTTAAAAGGAATTGAAAGCAAGCTAGAATATATTTATGAACTTGGTTTCAATATGATTTATATAACTCCAATTAATATAAGTCCTTCATATCATCATTATGATGTAGGTAATCACTTTATTATTGATCCATGGTTAGGAGATTGGAATGACTTAAAGAGCCTTTGTAAAAAAGCAAAAAAATTAGATATTTTAATTGTTGTAGACTTGGTTTTTAACCATACAGGTATTGATAGCATTTATTTTAAAAATCCTAAATACCAAAAATGGTATAAAAGAACTCAAAGTGGAAAATTCATTTTTTGGTGGGGATTTAAAGATATGCCAGAATGTGATACTATGTGTGTAGATTACCAAAATGCTATGACAAAAGTAGTAAAAAAATATCTTGAAAATGGTGTTTCTGGTTTTAGACTTGACTTAGGAGAAAATTTGCCGAAAGAATTCCTTTATGCAATTAAAAGAGTGAAAGAAAAATATCCTGATGTAATTTTTATAGGAGAAATGTGGGGAATTGCAACAGATAAATCTGATCCTAAAATTTTTGATGGCCAATTAGATTCTGTTATGAACTATCCTATGACTGATGCTAATTTACGTTGGGTGCGGTATTCAAAAGACGGACACTTTACTTATAATTTCAATAGAATTTATGGAGAATATCCAAGTGAAGTTCAAAATCTTTTGCTAAATAATATTGCTACTCATGATACTCCTACAGCAATAACTATGCTTGTTGGTGAAAATATGAATCCTGATGTCTTTAATAAAAGCATATGGGATATTGAAGCTCAATGGCTAAAAGGAGAAATGTTTAACACCTATGAGTTTAGGGAATATGAGGAAAAACATGACAAAATACCAGATATGTTGTATTTATATGGAAAAAAGCTGTTAAAATTAGCCTTAATACTCTTGTATAATATTCCTGGTATTCCGTGTGTTTATCAAGGAACTGAAATTGCAGATTATGGCTATAAAGATCCTTTTAACAGAAAACCATATAATTGGAAAAGCCAAGAAGAAGAAATTAAAAATTTTGTAAAAGAATTAGGAAAGTATCGTAAACAAAATACAGATATTCTTTCTACTGGAAAAGCTCATATTTTAAAAATTAATAGAGAAATACTTATTTTAGAAAGGAAGCTTTCAGAAAAACGTATAATTATTGCTGTAAACAGATCAGAACAAGAGCAAAGTATTGATGTTGATGATACTAATTTAAGGATTCTACTAAGTTTAAACGGCAGTACTATTAAAAAATTAACGCCATATGGTGCTGTTATTCTAAGAGAAAATTAAATATATTGTACTCATTCCCTCTATACAATCATATTGTATAGAGGGAATTGCTATATAAATTAAATTTAATTTTTTTTTAAAATATAAGACTAAAATTTAAATATATGATATAATTACTAAAATAATAAAAAATATAATGATATATTGCTAAAGAAAAGGAGATTAATATGTCATACATTGAATTTAATAATGTAGTAAAAGAATATAAAATGGGTGAAATTTCAATAAAAGCACTAGATAATACTAATTTTGAAATAAATAAAGATGAACTTGTAGTAATTGTTGGACCAAGTGGTGCTGGAAAAACTACTACTTTAAATATTCTAGGAGGTATGGATATTCCAACATCAGGAAAAGTAAAAGTAGATAACAAAGAAATATCTAAATTAAATAAAAAGCAATTAATTAAATACAGAAGAAATGATATAGGGTTTGTATTTCAATTTTATAATCTAGTACAAAATCTTACAGCAAAAGAAAATGTAGAGCTTGCAACTCAGCTTTGCAAAGATGCCTTAGATGTAGATGATATTTTGAATAAAGTAGGTTTAAGTGATAGAAAAAATAATTTTCCATCTCAACTATCAGGAGGAGAACAACAAAGAGTTGCAATAGCAAGAGCTATTGCAAAAAATCCAAAAATATTATTATGTGATGAACCAACAGGAGCTTTAGATTATAAAACTGGAAAAAATATTTTAAAGTTATTGCAAGAAATGTCAAAAAAAGAAAAGATGACAGTAATAATAATAACTCATAATGTAGCAATAGCTCCTATGGCAGACAAAGTAATTTATTTTAAAAATGGAAGAGCAGAAAAAATAGAGATTAATCAAAATCCAATGTCAATAGATAATATAGAATGGTAACGAAAGAAGGTTGTAAATGAAAAAGTCATTATTGAAGAACAATTTAAAAACAATATATAAGACAAGAAGAAGATTTTTATCTATACTTGTTATGGCTTTTTTAGGAGTAGGTTTTTTTTCAGGATTAGTTTCAACAAGTCAAGATATGTTAGATAGTTTGGATAGATATTTAGATGAAAGTAATATGTATGATATAAATATTGTTTCTACATTAGGTCTTACAGACAATGATATTAATGCTCTAAAAGAAATAGAAGGAGTTCAAAATGCTTACGGAATTCAAGCTAAAGATACAGAAGTTATATTAGATGAAGATAACTATATCTGTAAAATCATAGAATATAATGAAAATATAAATATTCCTAAATTAATAAAAGGAAAATTACCAGAAAATAAAAATGAATGTTTAATTGATTTAAAATATGTAGTTGGAGACAATACAGAGATAAATATAGGGAAAAAAATAGTTTTAAAAAATGAAGAAAAAAATGATAATGAAGATTCATTATTTACAACAAAAGAACTTGAAATTGTAGGTATAGTAGAATCTCCTCTTTACATATCAAATGAAAGAGGAACTACATCATTAGGAAATGGTTCTATCGATTTTTATGTTTATACAAAAGATGATGTAATAAACATAGATTACTTTACTGAAATTGCATTAGTAGTAAATGGAGCTAAAGAGTTAGAAACAAACAGCAATAATTATTTAAAAGCAGTAAATAATGTATACCAAAAAATTGATGAAATTAAAGAAGAAAGAGAAAATGAAAGATATAATTCTATTATAAATGAAGCAAATGAAGAATTAAATAAAGCTCAAAAAGAATTTAACGAAGAGAAAAAAAATGCAGAAGATAAATTAAAAGAAGCAGAAACACAGTTAAGTAAAGCTAAAAAAGAAATAGAATTATCTGAAAAACAATTAATAGATGCGGAAAATGAAATTCAAAAAAATGAAGAAAAATTATATACAGAATTTTCTAATGCTGAAAAGCAATTAGCATTAGCAGATGAAGAAATTTCTAGTAGAGATGAAGAATTACAGCAAGGTAAAGAAGAATTACAACAAAATAAAGAACAATCTAATAACAAGATTGCAGAAATAAATAAGCAACTTGAACAATTAAATGAAAATTTAAAAGTTTTACAAAATACAAAAGAAGAACTTGAAAAAAATAATTTAGACACAACTCAAATTAATAATCAAATATTAGAAGTTCAAAATACAATTAAACAATTAGAAAACGGGATAGAACAAATACAAACTGCTATAGATTTAGCAGAACAAAAAATAATAACAGGAGAACAAGAATTAAATATAGCAAAAAAGGAATTAGAAAGTAAGAAAACAAGTTTTGAGAATGAAAAAAAATCAGCTTATGAAAAATTAGATGCAGCAAAACAAGAAATTAAAACAAATAAAACAAAAATAAATGAAGCAAAAGAAGAACTTGAAAAAAATGAAAAAGAATATAAAGAACAAAAGATAGAAGTAGAAAATGAATTAAATGAAGCACAAGAAAAATTAGATGCAGCAAAAGAAGATATAAAAAAAATAGAAAAAGGAAAATGGTACATACAAGATAGGTTAGACAACTCTGGATATGGAAATATATTTGACGCTATTCAAACAATGTCAAATATATCAAAAGTATTTCCAGTAATTTTCTATATTGTAGCAATTTTAATTAGTTTAACTTCAATGACTAGAATGGTGGAAGAAGAAAGAACAGAAATAGGAACATTAAAAGCATTAGGCTATACAAATTCCCAAATAATATTTAAATATATTTTATATTCATTACTAGCTAGTATAATAGGTGGAGTTATTGGAATGTCTATAGGATTTTATTTAATACCAAATATTGTATGGAAATTATACTCAATCTTATACACTATACCAGAATTCTATTGTACATATAGATTAGAAATAGGAATTTTAGGAACTATAATTGCTTTTTTATGTATTGGAGGAGTGACAACCTTAGTAGCTTATGAAGAATTAAAGCAAATGCCATCAGTATTAATGAGACCAAAATCTCCAAAAAAAGGTAAAAAAATATTTTTAGAAAGAATTACTTTTATTTGGAAAAGATTAAGTTTCTCCAAAAAAATAACAATAAGAAACATATTTAGATATAAAAAAAGAGCTATAATGACAATAGTGGGAATAGCAGGATGTACAGGATTAATACTTACTGGATTTGGAATAAGAGATTCTGTTATAGATGTACCTTCAAGTCAATTTGGAGATATATTTAAATACGAATCATCAGTTTCTTTATTGAATACTAATGGTTTAAATGAACTTCAAGAATATTTAGAAAATAATAAAAATATAGAAAACTATGTAAACATAAATGCAACTACAGCTACTATTTCAAATGGAATTAAAGAATTTGATGTAACGGTTTTTATTCCAGAAAAAAAAGAAGAAATAAATAATATATGTAGCTTAAGAGATTATACAACAAATAATGATATTACTTTAAATGACAATGGAATTATTATTACAGATAAAGTAGCAGAAGAACTTAATGTAGTAATAGGAAATCAGATAACATATATTGATGGAGATGGAATACATTACACTTTTAAAGTAGAAGGAATAGTAAAAAATTATGTAAATCATTATATATATCTCTCTAAAAAATTTTATGAAGAAAATATAAGTACATATAAAACTAATATGATTATGATAAACACAAAAAATATTAGCAAAGAGGAGCAAGATATAATATCAGAAACTATTTTAAATATAGAGGGTATTGCATCTGTAACAGTAACATCTAATTTAATAGATACTATTGCAGATATGTTAAATACAATAAATTATGTAGTAATTATATTAATTGTTGCTTCAGCATTACTTGCATTTGTAGTGTTATATAATTTAGCTAATATAAACATTGGAGAGAGACAAAGAGAACTAGCTACCTTAAAAGTTTTAGGTTTTTATGACAATGAAGTTGATAATTATATAAATAAAGAAAGTATGATATTCACAATATTAGGAGTTTTAATTGGATTAATTTTTGGAAATTTTCTTACAAATATACTTATAAAAAGTATCGAAATTGAAAGTTTAAAATTTATGCAAAAAATACTTTTTTCAAGTTATTTATGGTCAGCATTTATTACAATATCATTCTCATTTATTGTAAATATTATAGTACATTTTACATTGAAAAAAATTGATATGATTGAGAGCTTAAAAAGTATTGAATAAAACTAAACAAGACGATACAATTAGATTTCTAGGAGGCGGAATTATGTTGAGCAATATAGAAGTTCTATGCCATAGTAGCATAAAATTTAATAAAGGAAAAATAATTTATGTAGATCCATTTAAAATAAATAAGAATTATAATGATGCCGATATAATATTTATAACACATGACCATTATGATCATTATTCTGAAGAAGATATAGATAAAGTAAAAAAAGTTGATACATTTATTGTTGCTCCAGAAAAACTACTAATTAAATTATTAAAGAAAGGATTTAAACGAGATTATATTATTCCTGTATACTCAGAAAAAAATGACAACAGTATGGTAGAAGGAATAAAATTTGAAACAGTACCAGCTTATAACATAAATAAACAATTTCATCCAAAAGAAAATGGGTGGGTAGGTTATATAATAGAAATAAAGGGTGTTAAATATTATATTGCAGGAGACACAGACATAACAGAAGAAAATAAAAAAGTAAAATGTAATGTAGCATTTGTTCCAGTAGGCGGAACATATACCATGGATTCCAATGAAGCAGCAAAATTAGTAAATAAAATAAAACCAAAATTTGCAGTACCAATTCATTATGGAAGTATAGTAGGAACAAGTAAAGATGCTATAAATTTCGTGAAATTGGTACTTCCAGAAATAAAATGCAAAATTTTAATGCAATAATAAATAACGTCGATAACGATTTAAAAGTAAAATATAAAGAAATACATTAGAATATAAAAGAGGTAATTATGAAATTAAAAAAATGTTATTTATAATTTTATTTCTAATATTATTACAAGTATGAAGGATAGTATTTAAAAATCTAGTATTTAATATTTTTGATAGGAATTTGTTATCAGATGTAATAGTAAGTATGGTATATATGATAATAATTACCTGTACTGCTATTATAACTATAAGAAAGAAGAAATTTAATTTAAACTTTTTCCCTGAAAAATTTAATATGAAATATAAGATATTCACAATTTTTGTATTGTTGTTTTTTATAATAACTCTTATTATTACAAAGAATTATGAATTATATAATATATTATCACTTATATATAATGCAATTATTACTGTTATATTAGAGGAATTATTTTTAAAGAAATTAGTTCAATGAAAAATGATTTAATAGCATATATAGTATCTACTATATTGTTTGAAGTATGGCATTTAGGATATATTGATACAATAATCTGGAGAACATCTTTATTTTCTCCAGATGCTAATATAGCAAATATAATGTTTTGGAAAATTATAACAGGTATGATAATAGGAGTTATTCTAGGTTTCTTTAGATACAAAAATAAAAATGTTTATTCTTCTATGTTAGTACATACTTTTATAAATACATTTGGAAGTTAAGATGATAATGTAGTAATATTTATTTAAATAGTAATTTCTAGAAAGGAGGTAAACAAATGGTAACTTTTATTATTTTAGCGCTTACTTTTCTAATTTTAGGAATAATTTTTTTAGCAGGAAAGGGAAGTAACCTTATTGCTGGATACAATACAATGAGTAAAGAACAAAAAAATAAGTATGATGAAAAAAAACTTATATAATTGTAACAGTTATTTTAGCAATTATAATTTTGAATACTTATTGTAGAAAAAAATAAATTACAATTTCTAAAATTACTTTATACGAAAAAGTATAGAGTAATTTTTTCATTTGTGATATAATACCATAAAATAGTAATTTGTGTAATAAACTAAAACTAAACTAAAGGTTTATTAAAGTAAACTAACTGTCGGTTGAGTTTGTAAAAAAGTAATATTACAATAGAATTAACAAAGGAGGGATTTATATGTCAAAT